>CAMLLI010000195.1 GCA_946480685.1 uncultured Flammeovirgaceae bacterium
TCCGATCTGTGATTGCCACCATTCTGGGTGCGCGCCTCGGTCACGTAATTTTCTATCAGCCTGAAATAATATGGACAGATCCGCTCGGTATCTTTTTACCTTTTGAGTTTAACCCGTTCCGCTTTACAGGTCTTCAGGGACTTGCCAGCCACGGTGGGGCTATTGGTATTCTCTTTGCGCTGTGGTTATATAGTCGCAAGAAGAAACCCGGACAAAATTACCTGCAGGTATTAGACCGCATTGTTATACTCGTAGCACTGACCGGTGCTTTGATCCGACTTGGTAATTATTTCAATTCCGAAATCATTGGTCTGCCCACCGATAAGCCGTGGGGCGTTGTGTTTACAGGTCGGTTAACCGAAACCATAAAAGACAAGCGACACGATGTTGATGACATTGTAGAGGATGTAGTATACCACCGAAACGATTCGGTGCCTGCTGTTGGTGAAGGTCGCGTGCCGTTGTATGTATATATATTCTTCAAGCCTTCTGCCAATGAAACTCAAATTGATGAACTCGTAAATGGTCCGGTGCGACAAATGCTTTCGTCCCAACTATACGAGTTCTTTGACGAGACACCGAAGCTGCGACTGGACTATCAGGTTGCTAATCCGGATAACAGAGGTTTTGTCGCCAAGATACCTACTACCGGTATAGCACGTCATCCGGCACAATTGTATGAATCCATATCATGCCTCATTTTATTCCTGGTGTTACTCGCCATCTGGGCGCGTTACAAACAGAATCTGGTGCAGGGCCGCATCTTTAGTATATTTCTGATCTGGTGCTTCGGTATGCGTTTCCTGTTCGAGTATTTGAAAGAAAACCAGGAAGCTTTCGAAGCAAGCCTACCCCTTAACATGGGGCAAATACTCAGCATTCCGCTTGTATTGGTGGGTATTGTTATCCTGGTATTCTCGTTCAGAAAAAAGGCAGCATAAAAATCCGGTTTTTACAGAAAGTAACGTTAAACTTGTCTAAGCACTACGAGTCTTAGCGTTACAGAATGCTGGTAATTTTATTCGCTTTCATAAGTTTTTTTTCAGTAGCAGAGCCTGTTCAGATCTCTGATATAGACCCTTTGCCTGATTCGGTAAAAAGACCGCCTTCCAAGCAGGCAGCTCCGATGGACAGCATCGGGAGATTTGTCAGGATCAATCGCATCTTTATTATTGGTAATCGCATCACGCGCGACCCAATTATTTTGCGCGAGCTCACATTAAAATCAGGCGACTTTATTTATAGCACCGACCTGCAGCATATACTCGAGACGGATAAGAAAAAACTGATCAACACGCGTCTGTTCAACACGGTGGAAATCCGTACGCTCGAACTTGAAACCGATCTCGTTGATCTGTTGATTGATCTCAACGAACGATGGTATACATTTCCCTCCCCTATATTTGAATTATCCGATCGTAACTTCAACGAGTGGTGGCAAAATTATAATCACGACTTCAGCCGTGTAAATTATGGTCTGCGTTTGTATCAATATAACATGCGTGGCCGCAATGAAACACTTCGCTTCATCGCACAGTTTGGTTTCTCGCGAAGGTTCGGCATCACCTATCGATTTCCCTATATCGACAAGAAACAACGTCATGGTTTAGCAGTTGATTTTGATTTTATTGAAACAAAAAATCTTGCATACCGCACGGCCGATCACAAACTTGAATTTCTTGAATCAAAAGATATACTTCGCACCACGCGTATCGGTGGACTAACCTATACCTACCGGCCATCGTTTTATGAATCGCATTTGATATCACTGTTCTATCGCAGTACCAATGTTCGCGATACCATTAAAATTCTGAATCCAAACTACATCGGTAAAGAAAAAGACACCCAACAATACGCATCGCTCACCTATCAGTTTAATTCAGACCACCGCGATTACATAGGCTATCCGTTGCGTGGGTATTACCTTACGGGATTTGTAACGAAAAACGGTCTCACCAACGCTGATGATCTGAACAAGTTCGAAGTAAGTGGAACGTTTGCAAGCTTCATTGACCTGAACAAAGGATTTTATCTTTCAAATTATACGGTCGGCTACTGGAGCACACCGGATGATCTTCCCTATATGAACTACGGGGCACTCGGGTATCAGAAACAGATTATCCGCGGCTATGAAGTATATGTTATTGAAGGACCGGAATATATACTTAACAAAACTACGTTTAAGAAAAAGATATTTTCACGCGCGTATAACTGGCGAGCCATGCCTATTCCGCAATTCAGACATATACCACTTGCTATTTACCTGAAGACTTATGCTGATGTTGGCTACGTGAGTAACTATCCACACTATGAAATCAATAGTCGTTTAACCAACAAACTATTATCGGGTGTAGGCATGGGTATCGATATCGTTGGTTCATACGATATGGTGTTTCGCTTTGAATACACCTACAATGCAGAAGGCAATCGCGGATTTTTTTTCAATCTGAAAAAAGAGTTCTGATCTTTCATTCACGACTGCATCGTTTTAAGTTACGTTCAACTCATTACTATCCTTATCTTTGTTCGCTCAAAAAATCTAAACGACATGAAGAACATTGCTGTGATTGGTTCAGGCACCATGGGAAATGGTATCGCGCATAGCTTCGCGCAACATGGCTATACCGTTACGTTGATAGACATAGCGGAAGAAGCGTTGAAGAAAGCACTCGCCACCATTGATAAAAATCTCAGCAGACAAGTAGAGAAAGGTTCTATAACAGAAGACGTAAAGAAACAAACGCTGGCAAACATCACAACACAAACGGATTTGAAAAGTGGTGTAAGCAATGTTGACCTGGTGGTTGAAGCTGCCACGGAGAACACGGAACTGAAACTTAAAATTTTTCAGGAACTCGATGCAGCAACAGCACCTCATACGATTCTTGCCACGAACACCTCCTCGATATCCATCACCAAAATTGCTTCGGTAACAAAACGTGCTGATAAAGTTATCGGTATGCACTTTATGAATCCGGTGCCGATCATGAAACTGGTAGAAGTAATACGCGGGTATAACACAAGTGATGATGTAACACAAATCATCATGAAACTATCGCGCAGTCTTGAAAAGATACCGGTAGAAGTAAATGATTATCCTGGCTTTATCGCGAATCGTATTTTAATGCCGATGATCAATGAAGCTATATATTCTTTGTACGAAGGTGTAGCGGGCGTTGAAGAGATTGATTCGGTAATGAAGCTTGGCATGGCACACCCGATGGGACCGCTGCAGCTTGCAGACTTCATTGGACTGGATGTTTGTCTTTCTATTCTGAATGTACTCTACGAAGGCTTCGGCAATCCCAAATATGCTCCATGTCCTTTACTGGTAAACATGGTTCAGGCAGGGCATAAGGGAGCAAAATCCGGAAGCGGTTTCTATACATATGTGCAAGGAAGCAAGGATTTGAAGGTTTCGAAGCGTTTTGAGAAGCAGGAAGCCTGAAAAAAGTGAAAGGCCAGTTACTCGATTCGGGTAGCTGGCCTTATTAACACTTCTCTCCTGCCCTTCGAACTAGTGGCAAAGCCACCGGCCTCTGCGCAGGACACTGTGAAACGCTATGGCAAAAAGCTAATCACTGTGTGGAGAGGACTTTAAAGTACGGGCATAACCTCGAATTTTCCTAAGGAATTTCTGAAACTTTCCCGGCCTTAAAAGTTGACTTTTTCAGAGAGCCCGAAAAGCCACTTTTTGAGGCTTTCAGTTTTTTAGAATTTACAATAAAATATTGAATTACAGGTAGTTAATTATTATACACAATCGATCCACATTTTATCCACAACGTCATTTTTGGACGCGAAATTCATGATTGAAGACAGTTACAGACATCGCGGTTTGCGCAATAAACTGGTTAAGAAACTAGCCCTGAAAGGAATCAAAAGCGAGGCAGTTTTGAAGGCTATTGGTACGGTACCCCGTCACGTTTTTTTTGAAAATGCGCTGCTCGAACATGCTTATGAAGACAAAGCTTTCCCGATAGGCGAAGGGCAGACAATATCACAACCGTATACCGTGGCGTTTCAATCCGAGAAGCTTGAGATTAAGCCCGGTGATAAAGTTCTGGAGATCGGCACAGGCTCCGGATACCAGGCATGTGTGTTGCTTGAGCTGGGCGCCAAAGTGTATACCATTGAATACAAGCAGAAGCTCTATGAAACTGCAAAAGAGTTTTTACCACGGATGGGCTACAAGCCGAATTTCTTTTTTGGTGATGGATCGAAAGGACTTCCTGCCAAAGCACCTTTCGATAAAATTATAGTGACGGCCGGAGCACCCGTTGTTCCAACAGCGCTTACCGATCAATTAAAAGAAGGCGGTATACTGGTTATACCGGTGGGTGACAAAGAGAAACAGGTAATGCTGCGCATCCGTAAACAAGGCGGCAAGCTATTAAAAGAGGAGTTCGATTACTTTGCATTTGTGCCACTCTTGGGCGAACAAGGCTGGAAGGGATAAACCGCATGGTATGATGCGACTTTCAATCGTTTGATAGATCACAAAAAAATGGTTCAACAGGAGTTAACATAAAAATTCGTTTCTTTGCCATTCCGTATGACAAACAACATCGTTGAAAATATCCTGAAACTGCTCAAAGGTGAATTTATCAAGTTCGTTTTTGTAGGTGGTATATCTGCTGTTATCGAGTTTTCGCTGCTCATTCTCTTTGTAGAGAAAATGGGTGTCGACTATCTCATCGGAAATATAGGGGCGTTCGCGTTAACCAACATCGTTACCTATATCCTCAGCAAACGGTATGTATTCAATGCATCGACAAGTGTTAACAAAGCACAGGAAGCAGGCCTCTTCTTCCTATGCCTCCTCGGCGGTCTCGTGGTAAACCAGATCGTGTTGTGGGCCCTGGTTGAATTCACTTCCGTGGATTACCGCATCGCGAAAGTTATAGCCATCGCCATCACGGTAATCTGGAATTTCTTTACACGCAAGCATCTCGTATTCCGTAACCGCGCAGTGGCTACGGTTGAGCAGCCTGCTCCTACAGAGTATTCAGAAGAAAATCTTTAAAGCCGGTATAGTCGCTCTTTAGCGCTATACTTTTCTTGCTTTGCTTCATGAAGTGCTGCAGCGGCTCCGGTATATCTATCGATTTACCGAGCGTATCATCTACAACTTCCTTGAACTTGGCAGGGTGCGCTGTCTCCAAGAAAATTCCGGTTACATCTTCTCCGCTTCCCTCTAAGTATTTAATCAGTCCGAGGTAGCCAATTGCTCCGTGCGGATCCAGTATATATTCCGTAGACGCAAATACATGGCGCATGGCAGCACGCGTTTCATCATCTGAAAATGAATACCCCGCTATATCTTCGGAGAGTTTAGTAAAGTCGTTGTGGAAGAGATCCAGCATGCGGGCAAAGTTGCTCGGGTTCCCCACGTCCATAGCATTGCTGATGGTTTGTTGAGACGGACGCGGTGCAAATACTTTCGTACGCAGATACTCCGGCACCACATCATTCACGTTCGTTGTAGCTATGAACTTACGGATCGGCAACCCCATACGTTGTGCCAACAGGCCACCCGTTAGATTACCAAAGTTACCACTCGGTATCGAGAACACGAGGTCCTTTGCCTTATTCTTCATCTGCGCATACGCATAGAAGTAGTAAAACGACTGTGGTATAAGACGTGCTATATTGATGGAGTTTGCTGACGTGAGGAAATGTTTCTTACGCAGTACATCATCCAGGAATGCCTCCTTCACCAGGCGCTGGCAATCATCGAAGGTTCCATCGATCTCCAGTGCGGTAACATTCTGCCCCAACGTTGTAAATTGTTTCTCCTGTATATCACTTACTTTCCCGGAAGGATATAGTACAATTACCTTTGTTCCTTTTACACCTAAAAATCCGTTGGCAACAGCACTTCCTGTATCACCGGATGTCGCTACGAGGATAACGATCTCCTGGTTCTGCTGGCGTGCAAAGTAGCCGAGTAACTGCGACATAAAGCGTGCACCAAAATCTTTAAACGCGAGTGTTGGTCCATGGAAAAGTTCGAGTGCATAGGCGTGATCATCTACTTCCACTACAGGAGCATCAAACTGAATTGTGTGTTCAACAATACGTTTCAGTTCATCGGCAGGCACATCATCACCGATAATATTTTTTGCTACTGTGAAAGCAATCTCCTGAAATGATTTGGTGTGAATGGTATCAAAGAACTCCTTTGGCAACACCGGAATCTGCTCGGGCATATATAGTCCGTTGTCGGGTGCGAGTCCCTGGGTTACAGCTTTCTTTAAATCAACTTTTAAATTCGGGTTGTTCGTACTATAAAATTTCATCGATGATGGCCTGTTATAAAGTTGTATGCTTTTTTATAAGTATATAGTTGGCAGCGGAAATGAGATTATGCACTCAGTATTTTAGCACCTTCGCCATTGATGCGCGACACAAACACATCGCTCTTCAGTTTCAGAAGATCGAATTGCTGTTGCATCGCCAGGCCTACACGCTCGGCAATAGCGCGCTCGGAAGAGAGTGCAAATATGGTAGGACCTGATCCGGATATACCGCAGCCTAGTGCACCGGCCTGTATAGCTTCTTCCTTAATCTTATGGAAACCCGGAATCAACACCGAACGAATCGGTTCGGCTACTACATCGTGAAGCGAGCGCTGGATCAATCCGTAATCCGGTTTCATCAATCCCACAACCATACCCGCTATATTTCCCCATTGTGTAATAGCATCTTTCATGGGTATACTGGGCTTGAGCACGCGTCTTGAATCTTCTGTCTTCAGTTCGAGGTGTGGATGTACCAGCGTACAAAACAATTCAGCAGGTGTAGGTATACTCGCCACATCCAGCGGAGCGTATCCGCGAATAAGAACAAAACCACCGAGCAGTGATGGCGCAACGTTATCGGCATGCGCAGAGCCACAGGCAATACGCTCAGACTCCATCGCGAATGGCAATAGCTGTTCACGGGTAAGCGGATTACCATGCAATTCATTAATGGCTACAAGAGCAGCAGCAGAACTCGCGGCACTCGAACCCATCCCGCTTCCCAGCGGAAGATGTTTATATAGTTCGATGTTAGCGCCTTGTTTGCTGTTGATCGCTTTTAAAAACTCAAGCACAGCTACACCAGAAGTATTCTTCTCAGCTTCGAGCGGAAGTCTTCCATCATCACCAACAATTTTTGAGATGGTAACACCGGGTTTATCGGTAAGTGTAACTACAACTTCATCTGCCGGTGCTTCTACGGCAAATCCAAAAATATCAAAGCCGCAGGATACGTTCGCTACTGTAGCCGGAGCAGATGCTTTTACTGATTTCATTCTTTTATCGTTATCGGTTAATCGTTGACCGTT
>CAMLLI010000196.1 GCA_946480685.1 uncultured Flammeovirgaceae bacterium
TCGCGTTGTAAGTATACCCTGACATGCCTTTGGTATAGCCGTTGGCGGTAGATGCATTTACCAATACAACAGCACTGTTTGAACCTTCCGGGAAACCGATCTGTGTTACCAGTAACGATGATCCCGATGAATTATAGATGTGCACATGAATATGGGTAGCACGACTCTGATACCATCCGGGGAAGATAGACACGAATGATACTTGTCCATCGCTATTCGTTACTTGTCTTCCGCGTAAGAAGTGCACAGAAGTAAAGTCAACCGTCTGCATAGACGTTCCTCCATACTCGGAGTAATATCCGTCTTTATCGCAGTGCCATATATCTACAATAACACCTTCCAATGCAGCACAGCTGTTGTTCTTGTCTTGTACCGTAATGGTGATTGTAAAGGCAACACCCGTTCTGTCAGAACGTATATCCGTCCTCACCAGCGATGATGGATCTTTTGTAGGAAAGGGACCTGCAGTTTCTGAGTCTGTTGCCGAACAACTTGCCGATGCTGATGTAACTATAAATGTACCGGATGATGTAGCCGTAACACCGCCCACCGTTACCGTTATTACTCCGGATGTAGCACCACTCGGTACAGTAACAACCAGTTGTGTTGAGGTTGCTGATACGACTGTTGCTACAACACCACCTATAGTGACTGTGTTGGATGATGCTGTTGTGCTAAAGTTTGTTCCTGTAATCACAATAGTAGAACCTTCCGAGCCACTGCTGGTAAAGCCTGTAATGGTTGGAGAAGAACTCGTTGATGTTGTCGTTACTGTAAAGTCAGCAGACGATGTTCCGGTTTGTCCGTTTACCGTAACAGCAATTTTACCCGTGCTCACTCCGGAAGGAACCGTCACGGTAAGTTGTGTACCTGTGGCTGCCGTAACCGTAGCCGTTGCTCCGTTAAACGTTACGGTATTGTTCGTTGTAACCGTACTGAAGTTAATACCCGTAATAATTACTGTATCACCGGCTACACCGCTGGTAGGTGTAAAACTGGTAATAGAGGGCACCGGTGTAGCATCATCATCTTTACTGCACGAAACAATCAGCGGTGCAATAAGACCACTCATTCCCAGACTTTTCAAAAATTGCTTTCTTTCCATAGGGATATAGTTTATAATAATATTACGTCTGAATGTTCGCAAAAGTGTACAAGGTAATCGTGACAACCTCTCTTCAGAGTATATTTGAGGTAAACACTGCTTTTCCAAAGGCGTACGGAGCGGGCCGCTATATATAGCACGAATTGCAGCGGAGTTGATGTATACCTTAGATGGGGGATGGAGTTAGCTGCGAGCTTTGAGCTGCGAGTTGCGAGAAAGGAAGGCTGCTGGCTGCAAGCTGCTGGTTGCTGGGAAATACAGACGAGAGTAAGTATATATTTAGTGTGTGCAGAGAGACCAGCTTGATGCTATATATAAAGTTGGCTGCTGGTTGCAAGCTGCTGGTTTCAGGAAAGGATAAGAAAATTGAGTGATAAAGTATATATATATGATAGAATAACCATTCATCAATTTCTCGCAGCTCACAGCTCAAAACTCAAAGCTATTTACAAGTATGCAGCCACAGTAAAAACCTCCAGTAGCCGGAAGCCTGCAGCCAGCCGCTTCTCGTAGCTCGCAGCTATACAAAAAGACTGCGGGCTGCGATAGACATTCTCATATCCATGCGCAGCCCGCAGCAATGACAGTCAGTGAAGACTATTGTATATTAGTTCAGATCTTTGGTAACATCGCTTTTTACGTCACCAACTTCTTTCTTCACGTCATCCATGGCCGACTTGAATTCTTTTACACCTTTACCAAGGCCTTTCATGAATTCAGGAATTTTTTTGGCGCCAAAGAAGACCAGCACGAAAAGTCCGATCAATAAGATTTCCTGGAAACCAACCCCACTCAAAAACAAAAGAACTGTGTTCATACGAATTATGGTTTAAATACTTGTCTTGCGAAAAATTGCAGCGCGCCACAACTGCGGCTGTCCGGTACAAAAGTAGTCTCTAATTTTCTTTGTTGCCAATAATACAATACATAATAGGTATAGGTTCATTATGTGTCGGTAGCGATCTGGGATGGTTGGTAAGATGCCGGAATTCAGGCTGTTAGCTAAGAAAAAAAAGATGTATAGAAATCAGTCCGGAAATGTGACCTTAGAATATTTCACGCATCCAATACAATTTATAGCCACCGTAACGCGCTAAACTTCCCACCAGCGTAAGCGACACATCCTTATATTGCGCTCCGAAATATTTCTGTGTCCCGACATGCTTATTAAGAAACTCGCAGTTCCGCTCATCAACGACAAGATACTTCAGCAAGCCGTGCATGGTTATATCGCTACATCCGCGATTACCGATGCAGGGTTTGATTTTATACGCACGCGTCTCCCCGGCAAAACGAAACTTGATATTGTTACCGGACTCGATGGCCTTACCTCGCCCGGAGTATTGAAGCGCATCTGGCGTCATTACCAGGATCGCTTTACCCTACGTATCTATACCCGTAACATCTTCCATGCAAATGTATATATCTTCGAATTGCCTTTTCGAAAATCAGTAGGCTTTACCGGCTCGGGTGCATTAACACTGGAGGGACTGAAAGATCATGAAGAGATCTTCAACAAAGTGAGTGATGTGAAAGAGGTAGAAGCTTTACTCTCGTGGTACACTACGTATTATGAATTTGCAGAACCTCTTACAGAAGAGATGATCGCCGAGTATGAATTACTATATCCATACTGGAAGCAACGTGAGATCGCATCACGCGAAGAGAAAAAACAATTTATAGCATTAACAAGTCGCGCGTTCAATTGGGACAGCATTCGTTTCAAAACACAATATTTCAAAAAAGAAGATTACCTCGTGCTGGGCAACGCGCAGGCTGACCTCGACACCGAAATACAGCAAGCTGCACGTACAGTGGTAAAGGATAAATTACAGCAACTGCACGAATCTATTCAGAAGCATGTTACACGCATCAGGCTGCATGCTGATGGCACTGCGAATGTAAGCAGTCTGAATCCGCGGGATCATGCTGATCATAAACTCACATCGATCTGGCTGATGTACGGACGCAGTGAAGCTGAATTAAAACGATACGCACCCACGGCACAGGCAGACGATTTCATGACGCTGCAGGTGATCGTGATGCAAAAGAATATAGCAATAGCATTGGTGGCAGGTTATCCGGGTAGCGGACAGGCTGATCGTGAATTCTTCCGGTTTAAAATGCAGGAGGAAGAGTACAGAAAAACATTTCAGAATTTGCTGACCGCACTGGGCAGGGATTACTTCATTGAAATTGCCGGAGAACAAAAACCGGCAGACTCATTTCAACAAACTGATATACTTTGGGAATATACCAAAGCCGATCATTGGAAACATCACCGCTTCATCATTGGAAGAATGTACCAGCCGGGAGATGCCGCTATAGCCAACGACACCATTGTTCAAACTGTTGAGCAGGAGTTTGAGAAACTGATGCCGCTATACCAGCACCTGAAAGACACAAAAGGAACTGTATAATTACTTGGTGCGCTCGATCTCGCGCAGGTTCTCCATCTTCTTGTTTCGCAGGAAGCCCGCTATATCTTCGAAGTGTTCGCGTACGCGTTTGTTACCGAACTCAAATACTTTGTTGGCAAGACCATCGAGGAAGTCACGATCGTGCGATACGAGGATCAGCGTACCATCAAATGCCTTCAATGCGTCCTTGAGTATATCTTTGGTTTTGATATCCAAGTGGTTGGTAGGCTCATCGAGGATCAACAGGTTCACCGGCTGCAGCAATAATTTGATCATCGCGAGACGAGTCTTCTCACCACCGGAGAGGTAGCGTACTTTCTTATCGATCGTGTCGCCACTGAACATGAAGGCACCGAGTATATCTTTGATCTTCGTACGAATTTCACCTTCTGCAATCTGGTCGATTGTCTGGAAAACTGTTAACTCTTCATCCAGCAGCGAAGCCTGGTTCTGCGCAAAGTATCCGATCATACTGTTATGGCCGATCTGTACTTTTCCTTCAAACTCCAGTTGACTCATGATTGCTTTTACAAGCGTAGATTTACCTTCACCGTTCTTCCCAACGAACGCGATCTTCTCACCGCGCGCAATGGTCAGCGATACATCCTGTAACACGGTGTGGTCGCCATAACGTTTTGTGAAGCCTTCAATGATCACGGGGTAGTTACCTGAGCGCGGAGCAGGAGGGAACTTGAGGTTCAGCGCTGACGTATCCACTTCATCTACCTGGATGATCTCGATCTTCTCGAGCATCTTTACCCGCGACTGCACTTGTAAAGTCTTCGAGTAAGTGCCTTTAAAACGATCGATAAATTCCTGAATATCAGCGATCTGTTTTTGCTGATCATCAAATTGCTTTTGCTGCTGCTCACGTCTTTCCTTACGGAGTTGCAGGTAGTGCGTATAGTTTGTTTTGTAATCGTAGATGCGGCCCATCGTTACTTCGATGGTGCGGTTGGTCAGGTTATCAACGAAAGTTTTATCGTGACTGATCACGATCACAGCCTTTGCGTTGTTGATGAGAAAATCTTCGAGCCACTGAATGGATTCAATGTCCATGTGGTTGGTGGGCTCATCCAATAAAATCAAGTCAGGCTTCTGTAAAAGAATTTTAGCGAGCTCGATACGCATGCGCCAGCCACCGCTAAACTCGCTTGTAGGACGTGTAAAATCCGAGCGCAAAAAGCCAAGTCCCATCAAAGTCTTCTCAACCTCTGCATCGAAATTGATCTCTTCAATGGAATAGTATTTCTCGCTGAGCTCTGATACCTGTTCAATGATCTTGGAGTACTCATCTGATTCGTAATCGGTACGTGTCTCCAACTGAAGGTTCAGCTCATCCATTTCCTTTTTCATGTTCAGGATGCGTGAGAAAGCTTTCGATGCTTCTTCAAACACGGTGCAGTTATCTTCCGTCAGTAAATGCTGCGGGAGGTACGCAATGATGGCATCTTTCGGAGCGGACACCTTGCCGCGGGTAGGCTTGTTAACACCAGCAATGATCTTGAGCAGGGTAGATTTACCTGCACCGTTCTTGCCCATTAAGGCAATTCTATCGTTTTCATTGATGTTAAAAGTGATGTTACTAAAAAGTGCTGAACCATTGAACTCAACACTTACCGCGTCTACTGAAATCATGATCTGAAAAATAAGAGCGCAAAGATATAATTTTTATGTGCGCGGAGAAAAAAATGCAGGCCCGCAGATAGCGCTGATTTACGCAGAAGAATAGATATAGCAGGGAAGCCGCAAATACTTGCACGTACATGATGCCGACTTGTATTTACGGGGTCTGTGTAAATCTGTGTCTTCTGCGGGCGGCAAGGAATTATTGCAAAGCCTCACGCACTGCGGGTGCTACCTGTGTGCCGAAGAGTTCGATGGAGCGCATCATCTGAGCGTGCGGCATGGTGCCTACACTCATCTGCGCCAGGAAGCGTGTGTGCCTGAACAATTCGTGCTCGTACAAAATCTTGTCGATCACTTGCTGCGGACTTCCTACCAGTAGTGCCCCCGTTGGCTCACGCATCATTTCATAATGTTCACGGTCCATCGGGGGCCACCCGCGCTCGCGACCAATACGCGACATGGTATCTGCATACGAAGGATAAAATTCATCGGCAGCACGTTGTGATGTATCGGCTATATATGTGTGGGAGTTGATGCTTACCTGTAGGCTGTCCGTTGCGTGACCGGCTTCTTTGGCTGTCTGGCGATAGAAATTTACATGTGGTGCGAATCGATCGGGTGTACCTCCAATAATTGCCAATGCCATAGGCAAACCCAGCATGGCTGCACGCGCTATAGATTCGGGTGTTCCGCCAATTGCGATCCATATCGGAAGCTTGTCCTGGTAGGGACGCGGATATATACCTAAATTTTGAATGGCCGGTCTGTGTTTACCTTGCCAGGTTACTTTTTCCTGCGCATTGATTTTTAGAAGCAGGTCAAGTTTCTCGGAGAACAGTGCATCATAATCACGCAAGTCATAACCGAATAATGGGAACGATTCAATGAACGACCCTCTGCCCACCATCAGTTCTGCACGACCTCCGGATAACAAATCGATCGTTGAAAAATCCTGGAAGACACGAACGGGATCATCTGAGCTCAATACCGTAACAGCACTTGATAATTTTATTTTACGAGTACGTTCGGCAGCAGCTCCCAACACCACGGCAGGAGAGGACACTATATAATCAGGACGATGGTGTTCGCCAACAGCAAAAACATCAAGACCAACCTGCTCGGCCAATGTAACTTCTTCCATTAAGTCGCGCATGCGCTGATGAGCGCTTATCTTTTTCCCGGTTGCAGGGTCTGCTGTGAGTTCAGCAAATGTATATATACCTAATTCCATCGTTACAATTTATTTACGCATGACAATTGCGCGGCAAATAAAGTTCAACGTTTTGTTAAGAAGGTATAGATTGTTGAAGAAAAATGAATTATGCCAGGCGGTTTTCGCCATCCGTTGTTACCGTGCTTGGCATGGACGTTAAGGTGCGTTCATAACTGGTATATTCCGGAATGCATACTATAAATTCGCTGCCTTCGCCGGGTTCGCTCTTTACGGCTATATCGCCTTTGTTTTCGGTGAGCAACTCCTTGCATAGCGTGAGACCAAGCCCGGTTCCTTTCTCGTTGTTGGTGCCGGGTTGCGTAACATTCTCGTTCAGCTTGAAAAGTTTTTCCTGGATCTCGTACGGAATACCTACACCCTGGTCTTTCACCGATATATAGAGTGAATCACGATCAACCGTCACAGAAATGATTACTTCTGTACCCGCATGACTGAATTTTATACCATTCGATATCAGATTCCTCACCACGGTATCAATTGCATGATAGTCGCCATAGCCATACTGTACATCGGTGGGGTGGAAGACAAGTTGTATACCTTTACTCTCTGCCATGGTTTGGTATAGCGCAATGTTTTTCCGGATAAGATCGGTTGTATTGATCTTGGTAAATGTCCATTTGCGTTTGCGTGATGAAGTCATCGACCATTCCAGTATATTATTGAGAAGTTCCGTAAGATTATCCAGTGAGTTATCAATCTTCATGCGCATCTCGATCAGCTCTTCAGGAGTCAGCGCATCCACATGCTCCGTTATGAGATAGGAAAATCCCTTCAGTGAATTGAGAGGTCCGCGAAGATCATGTGATAGAATAGAGAAGAACCTGTCTTTTTCGTTATTTAACTTGGCGAGGTCTTCACGCTGCAGTTCGATCTCTTTATTCTTTTGCGTGAGTATATTTTTCTTGCTTCGTGTTGTATTATAGGCATAGTATAGCAGTATAA
>CAMLLI010000197.1 GCA_946480685.1 uncultured Flammeovirgaceae bacterium
GTTGCTTTACTTTCTCTTGTGCGCCCAGCCACATGTTACGACAACCCAGAATGGTTACAACAGGTTTACCACTCAAAATCCGTTTACCATCATCGCTCTGTAACAATGAACTTACCGGACGCGAAGGTGTAAGGAACCACGGCTGATAACCAAGTATAACAAGATCATAATTGTCGAATGCTTTTTCAGATACACGCTTTAGCGTCAATGGCTTCTGCGAAAATGTTTCCGGAAATGCATTGAAGAACTGGAAGGCACTCCAGGGAAATGGAAACTTCTCTTCAGGTTGTATCTCTTCAAAATGAACACTATGTCCGGCAGTTATCAATGGCTTGGCCAACGATTGGAGTATGGATAATTGCAGACCAGACTGAGTATAATATATAATCAGTATTTTTTTCATGGAGTGGTTCAGTAGGTAAAGGGTGCAAATTTATAATTTTTTTATCCGTTTTTCGCACCCCTTCCAGGTCTGCCGCTTTTGCCTTGCCGGTACAACGATGAACTGTTCACCAGCGAACATTTTAAAACAGTTCACCTCAAGACATTACATACTGATAACCAAGCAGCACCAACAAGACGTGATAACGTTATCACTTCCTTGTCATCACAACTTTCGTCCAATCATTATTTTTTTATGATCTTTTTCACAACGGTGCGCTTGGCTGCCACTACACGCAAGTAGTAAATGCCGGGTGCCACGGCAGCCATCGTTGTTGTATACGTTTCAGAGGTTATATCTTTTGCAAAAAGAAATTGCCCGATGTCATTATAAAACTCGAGACGGGCGCCATCTTCCATGCCATTGGAAAGCTTAACGCTTACCTGATCATGCACCGGGTTGGGCGACACAACGACACCGCTATCCGCATCTCGTAATGAAGCGGCTTCAAGAGAATCCTGGGTATATAGCAAGGTGCCATACCCGAGCTGATCGTAACCACCGCTGCTCGGCCCGTAATTTCCACCACCGCCCTCGGGTCTTATTTTCGCAGCAAACTTTGCAGAATACTGAGCTGATAAACCTTTGCGATGAACATAGTGATTATATACCAGTTCCCATATCGGCCGCGTGTTACCTCGCCCAGCAGCACTGATCTGTGTTTGATTTACATTGAGACAATTGTTATAGGTGGTATACGGAACGTCTTCGCCCAGATTATACTTTGCTACATATTCGGCACCTTTCAAAAAGCGATTGTTGTCATAACCGTACAAGTCATCGCCCTGATTCCAGGCCATCTCACAAAATGATCCCATCAAGGCTATACCCAGTGACGCGTGCCCCTGGTCGCGGCCACTTTCCTGCCATTGTCCTAAACCATTTTCATGAATATAGTATACCGCGTTGCCAATGGCTCCATTACCCGCACCATGCTTGAAGTAATTCACTGCTTCGTTATAGTATTCACGATTATCGCAGAGCACACCAATTGCGAGTATCGACATCATGGTACACAGATCCCAGTTAGCATAGAAGTGTGTGATACAGCGTTCACGTCTTGTCAGGAAACTATGGTTGATCGGGTAGAATACCGTTAGCATCATGTTCTTGAATCGTGTAAAATCTTCTTTCTTCCATCCGCTATAGCTGCGCATAATTTCGGCTGCGTTGGCAAACTCATAACCATATAACCCGGCTGCGAGTACACGATCATTATCGCCTCCTAAATATTTCAGTTTGGCAGACCATGCATTCAAGATTTCGATCGACTTGTTTGCATATGCAACATCGCCCGAAACCTTCCAGCGTATAGCCATAGCGTAGGCTGCTGCTATATCGTTGTACAGTAATTTATAGTTTTCAGGATGCACGCCATCGTTGCCGCGATACACTGTATCTACAGCGCTGTTTACCCAGTTGAGTGACGCGTGTGAATTGGAAGTAAGTCTGTTCCACCCCGACAGCCACGGCTCAACGTTAGCTTTCACTTTGTTACGCATGCGCGTAAAGCTCTCTTCGGTTTGAAGCAGACCCGGATGCTTGAACGACTGTGCTATTGATTGGACAGACGAAAGTGATAATAAAATTGTAAAATGGTATAGTATTTTTCTCATAAGCGCGGTCAGGAATAATAGGCTTGTAAAGTGTTAGTACACGATACTGATTGGGGGATAAAATAATGTTGCCTGAAACAAGCTATCGTGCATATGGAAGTGCACTATAGATTTTCGATGTTCTAGTATTTATCGATGATGAATGGTATGTCCACTCCGGTAGATTTTTTCAGGAGACAGCAATCATTACCATGATGCAGGGAATATATGGGGTACAGATATAGCGCTACTGGATTTTATCAAGGCTGTTCTCTCCTGGGAAGGGTATCTGTTGAGACACTTTAAATAAATATATACCACCTGTCTTGTTCAGTACCAATTAGTTGTATATTTATTTAAAACCCCTGTCTATGCAAATCTTAAGAAGAACTCTGCTGCTTCTTACAGCAGCCGTGTTGGCATATTCCTGTGCTGACGAAAATGAAAGTCCCCGCTACACTGGCGAAATCCAGTTCTCCTTCAATCCCGATGCAACGATGAAACCCGGCGGAAGAACCGCTGCCGATTTTCCGGATGGATCGTACCTGATTGTTACCATTCAAAATGCCAGTGGCACTCCCGTGTTTACCCGCGAGCGCGTTGATCTTGTACGCGTTGGTGATGAATATATAGGTGAACCGCTTGCTTTACCCGAAGGTAATTTCAAGCTTACTGATTTCTGGGTGGTAAGCCCGACACGTGTGTTGTTATATGCTGCTCCGAAAGAAGGCGCTCCGCTGGCTGACCTGGTTGACGATCCGCTGCCTCAAACATTTTCCATCAGTAAAGATCAACTGTCCAATGTAGGTGTGCAGGTAATTGATGTTGCCGGTAGCCGCCCGCAAGACTTCGGCTATGTCTCATTCGACCTGGAGGTGATACAAAAATTCCAGATCTCTGTCTTTACCACCGGCGAAGGCGGACTGACATTATCATCTGCAACGGCTACGCTGCTGGACGGTATCGACACGCTGCAGCTCGAAGCGTTGGAAGCTAAAGTAAATACCCTTGTGTTCACCGAAAATCCTGATGACACCGTAACACTTGCTGTTACCAAACCCGGTTATGCACGCTATGCCCGCAAACTTACCTTTAACCAATTGAAGGAAGAACTGGATGGCGATCCGTTAACGGTAATTCTCTCTCCGGCGGTAACATTCGTAGCACTTTCTGATATCACCAATGCACTGGACTTTAGTATACGTGTAACGGGTCCATCCGGACAGATAACAATAGATTGGGGAGATGGAACGTCTGGTATATATGATCTTGATACCGATGATGCGCAGGAGCATGACTATGCACATTCCGGTAAATATTTCGTGAGTATCACGGGCGACTTAACCAACGTTACTGATTTTTATTCCTTCTATGGTGGAGGCCCGATGGTGGATCACATTGATGTATCGCAGCTAACCGAGATGGTTGATATTCGTATAGGCCTCACCGTAAGTCCACCCAGTATAGATCTCACCAAGAATAAGAAACTTACCGGGCTGATGCTGATCGGAAATAATATGAGTGAGATATTGATTGCTCCTGATAATATACTCCAATTCATATCGATTGACGGACCCAACAATTTCACAACGGCCACACTGGACACCTTTGTCAATACGCTATATCAGTCTGTAGTAGAGAGCGGCCGGACCGAAGGCTATATTTCACTATATGCCATCTGGTATGAAACCGACAATAACAGCATGATCGGCCCTCCATCGGAGGAGGCACTAACCAAACTGCGGTCATTGCGCGATGATTACGGCTGGGCTATATCTCCGAATCCGTAGCATGACCAACCTCTTTCGCTTACCACGTACGGTATAGATTTTTAACTCAGGAAGGTATATGCCTTCCTGTTTTTTTTGGTGTACTTAAGCTGAGAGAAGAGAATATGCTGATTGGATAATTATCGTGTAATAGCCGTTTCGTCATCATGCCATCCCTTTGTTTCGTGCGAAATCTTGTCGAGCAGATCAAAGAGATGTGACAGGTCATCAACATGATCGTGGAAGTTGGGTGGTAAAAAGTCGTGATGCTCAATCAGGTATTCCATCAATAACGTGCGCAGATTTCGACTTAGTCGTTGGGTGGGAGTATGATATACGAAGAGATTAAAAGCATCGTATAGTTCTTTACTAATCGTTTTTTCAGATATTGGCATGTAACAGAGCTTTGTAAGGTTAACGGCTGGCAAATTGGTATATCTGTACTGATGAATTGTGAAGCCTGTTAAGTTATATACAACCGGATGTTTTGTTTTTTACAACCCTGATATTTTTTACATTTGAGCTATGGCAGAAACGTTACACATTGGAAGAAAGATAAGTCGCATCCGTGAGCTGCGCAATATGAAACAAGAGGCTCTTGCAGCGGAGTTGGGTATAAGTCAACAGGCGGTTTCGAAGCTCGAGCAAAATGAAAGTATAGATGAAGTATATCTGGAGCGTATCGCGAAGGCACTTGGCGTTAATCCGGAGGTAATTAAAAACTTCAATGAGGAGTCTGCGATCTATAACTTTCAGACAAATAATGACAGCGCAAATCCTACCAATAATTATCAATGCAGGTTTGAGCGCGGAAATGAAGAGGAGATAAAAACTCTGAAAGAAGAAATTGAATATTTGCGTAAGCAGAACGCTCAGTTGATTGAACTGCTTGCAAAGAAATAATGATGTAATGACGATTCCGCTTTTGCCGGGTAGCAGACGAATTTTTCCTTTTCTGTTAATTGTCCTCATAAGCGTTTCATGTAACAAGCCCAAAGTTACACCGGTGTTATCGAGTCGTGATTCGATAATGAGTAACTACTTTCAGGTTCTTGATTCATTATCGTTTGAAGATACATTGTCTCTGAATTTTCAACTTTTAAAAGCGTACCATCGAAATGATACTGCATTCTTGCGAGATGCATATCGCAATAAGGTAAGTCTGTTGCATCATGTTCAACAAACTCCCAAGAGACATCGTTGTGATACAGATGTTTTGGTTAATGTAATGGATTGTGATGAGGGGTATCGGTTTTCGTACTCGGCATCTTTTTGTGATAAATTTGCTATAGTAACAGTGCAGAAAGTGTCTGGAGGGATGGCGGTGGAGTCGGTCCTATATAAGATTGATGAAACACAGCGTTGTACAATTATACAACATAACAACAGAAGGTTTGATGATAAAGCCTGGCATTCATTCAATGCAAAAATTGGGTTTGCAGATTTCTGGAGTTTAAAAGAACAGAATGATAATATAGGTGTTGACGGATCGTCTCTCAGTATATTTGGCTTTAAAAAGTCAGGTATATCTCAGGATACAGAATATAAAGAGGTTAATAGATGGTGTCCGGAAAATACAGCAATCGGGCAGGTCTTTAAGCATATACTGAACCTATCAGATATTGAAGCAGACTGCTTTCGTTTCAAATAGTAATTTTATATCCCTTTTATCTTTTGAACCAATCACTCTATAATTCTTATAGGTTTAGTTTGAAACAACATGTTCTACTTAAAAGCAGCCTAAAAAATATTTCAATTTATACCTCAATGTGGGGTCACTTTATCCCATATGGCGCTATTAACGCCAGGTCAACAGCAACAGTAGACTATGCGTTGTAGCACGAATTCTTCCCAATGATCTGATATTGTGTCAAATAGAAAATCTTTTATATAATAAATATCCTAACCTTAATTAATCCCTCAGTTATGAAAATGACTAAATTTCTTTTGCTTGCAGTAGCATTTTTTGCGTTCTCGTGTTCTAGCGATGACGATGAAGCAAGTTCAAGTCTCGAGAACCAAGCGTTAAGTCTTACTGAAAGCAATAACGTTATCGTTGCGCCTTCAGCTCTTCAGACATCTGAAGATGAAAATGCACAAAGGGTTGTCGGGTACATCGGAATGGCCAACCAAATGAGCTCTTACCTTTCTTATATGAAAGTGCCGGATGGAGCTGTAAAATCAACAACACGTATTACTGCCTCTAATGGCCGCGTTGATGCAACCGGTGATGTAGTGGTATATGTATGGAGCGATACGCAAAGCGATTATAAAGTTGCTTACCAGATCAGTGAAGCAGCAGATAGCTATGTATTCGAAATCTTCCTTACGCTGCCAGGTCAAACCGGCTGGTTAAAATATTTCCACGCGGAAGAGAAGAAAGATCGCAGCGCTGGTCTGATGAATATATATAACATTTTTGGCGACAATGCTTCAGAAGTTATACTGGCTTATAAGTGGAGCCGCAGTGGTGATGTCTTCACATTTACAATGACCAGCAGTGCAGCTGACTTCAAATTCGTAATGAACGTAAATCAGAAAACAAAAGCTGGTGACGTAGTATACTACCTCGGTGGTGTAAAAGCGTACGAAATGGAATGGGACGCTCAAGGTAACGGAAGCTGGACATGGTATGACGAAGAAGGCAACGTTGAAGACAGCGGTACCTGGACCGTATAAAAATATATAGCTTTAATCTTAAGGAGGGTGTTGCCAAAAGCAACACCTTTTTTATTTGTTGCCTGCGTGATGTTCTTCATCAACATGTTAATCTTCCTGTCCCAAATCATTTTTATATATTTGAGACAACGAAGAACGCAGACATCCGGAGGGAATAGATTATGAAGAAGTTACAAATCGGGAACCTGGCACTATGGCAATTTGAAGACCTTGCAAGGGAATCTTCCATCCGGCATTTTGTTACCGACCGTGATTCGAATGTTGGAGGAAACGAATTTACTTTGAGCTTTTCAAGTTCTCCTGATAAGGAATTGATCCGGCACAATCGGCACCTGTTGGCAAAAGCCATGGGTATAGATGATACAAAGCTATATTTCCCTTCGCAGGTGCACAAAACGAGAATCGTTCGTGTTACAAGTCATACGTCAAAAGACGAACTGATGGAAACCGATGCTCTCATTACCAATGAGTCCGGTATATGTATTGCTGTGATGTCAGCCGATTGCGTTCCTGTTCTTCTGTATGATAAAAAGAATAAAGCGGTTGGCGCAGTTCACTCCGGTTGGCGCGGCACTGTTGCGCGTATACTCGAAAAGACGTTGCACGAGATGCAGGCAACATTCGGAACAAAAGGTGAAGATCTCGTTGCAGGTATAGGGCCATCTGTTAGCCAGGATTCATACGAAGTAGGCGAAGAGGTTGTGAACGAAGTAACGAGTGCATTTAGTGGCGCCAGCACGCTGCTGATTCCACAACCAAACAACAAAGCCAAACTGGATCTCTGGAAAGCAAACCGTGTACTGCTTCAGGAATTTGGTGTACACCCGTCTAATATTGAAATATC
>CAMLLI010000198.1 GCA_946480685.1 uncultured Flammeovirgaceae bacterium
AAACATGGGGTGACGCACATCCTTTCCAACCAAATTGCCGTTAAGGTTGTCTGAATATAAAAAATAACCCCTATATGAAATTCAAGCGTACTCTTACCCGTTGGGCATTGCTGTTGCCTGCAATTCTGCTTTACAATTGTGATTCATCCGATGATGATCCGGTTCGCGAAACCCAATATACACCCGTGAAGATGGAAGCCGGTGATACATCGGTTGAACTTCAATACAACGCTGCCGGTGAATTGACGCACTCCGTAACCAAGCAAAAGGCGCTGAACGATGTAGTGCTTACGAGTACCCTGGAGTATATCTATAAAAACGGAAGAATAGACAGTGCGGCCAGCGATGCAGGTTTCCGCGTGTCGTTCAAGTATACGGGTGATAAGATTGTACGAGCAGAAGAATATATCAATGAGACTTGGGTAGAGCGCCACACATTCGCATACGATGAGAAGGGAAGGCTGAAGGAATCAATCCGATTGCAGGATATACCGGAAGAAGGTGGAATAACACCCGTGCAAAAAAGTACATATCTATATGATGAACGCGATAACCTGGTTGCGCATGATTATTATTACTACTCTCCTGGTAAGGAAGACTTTGTACTGCTTACGGTGTCGCGAATGAGTGATTATGACACGCAGCCCAATGCAGAAGATTTCTTTTCACCACATCCGTATAATCCGTATGTAAAGTTCAGAAAAAACAATCCGGGCAAGATGATTGTCACCAATGCTGCCGGCCTTGGTAAAACAGAGTATACGTTTACCTATACATACAATGCAGGAGGTTACCCGGTAAAGAAGGATGCTTCCGTATTGTTCGATGGCGTGACAACAACTTCGGAGACCCGGTATTTCTTCACGGAAGAATAACTCCGCCAACGCAATAACTTCGTTATCATCAACGCAGAATCTGTATCTTGCACCGTATGGTGTTTAAGAAGATTCTGCGTTTTGTTTTAATTGTACTCCTCTCGGTCATCGTACTGCTGCTGGTGTTTGTAGGCGTTAGCGTTGTTCCGTTGAAGCGTACCCCGGTACAAGAGAAGCCCGAGTATACTACCATGATGAACCGGTTGGACAGCCTGCATCCGGAGATTGCGCGGAGTACAAAAGGTTTTTCGGTAGGCTTCGCCAAAGAAAGTATAACACCGGCTGCTCCGGTAGCATTGGCCGGCTATGGCAATCGCCTGGGTAAAGTATATACTTCTATATTGGATTCGATTTATGTACGCACGCTGGTAATTGATAATGGTGTGCAACGTGTGGCCATTGTCAGTGCAGATCTTCTGATTATTCCTCCTACGGTTACGGCTTTGCTGGAAAAAGAATTACCTGCTATAGATTTCTCGATCAATAACACATATCTCGGTGCTATACATACGCATAACAGTATTGGTAACTGGGGCGAAGGTGTAACGGGTATTATGTATGGCGACTATGAAGATTCCATCGTTCACTTTATAGCTGACAGAATCAAGAAAAGTATAGTACGTGCCTCCCAAAATATACTGCCAGCATCCATTCGTAAAGGATCTATACCGGTGCCCAATGCAGTGCGAAACCGGTTGATCAAAACCGGTGGTATAGATTCGTTACTTCGCGTGATTGAAGTACAACGAAGCGATAGCTCAAAGTTGTTACTCATGAGCTATACCGCGCATGCAACCTGTTTATTCTCACGTGATCTTGAATTGTCCCGCGACTATCCCGGAGAGTTGGTAGATGACATGGAAGCATCCGGGTATCGCTTTGCTATGTTTATGGCTGGTGCTGTCGGGAGTCACAAGAGTAATCCACCTGAGTATGGTAAACCTTGTATTGAGTGGATGGCGGATGAGATAAAATCAAAATATATAGCGAAGCATACCGTATTGCAGCCTGTGAAAGATTCAACCTTATTCATGCTGCGTGTTCCCCTCGAACTTCCTGCTGCCGAAGCCAAGATCGCCAAAGACTGGCAGCTTCGTCCGTGGTTATTCAAAGCAGCTTTCGGTGAATATCAAACGTATCTTACGGCCCTTCGCATAGGCGACATCATCATGATGGGTACGCCTTGCGATTACTCCGGAGAACTCACACCACCGCTCGATTCACTCGCAAATCAAAAAGGTGTCAGTGTAATGGTAACAAGTTTCAACGGGGGATATATAGGCTATATCACTGCAGACCAATACTACGACCGCGACCACTACGAAACCCGCCTCATGAACTGGTACGGCCCCGGCAATGGAGACTATATGACGGAATGCCTGGAGAAGCTGGTTGATACGTGTGCACGTTGATACGTGTGTACGTATGTGTGTTGATGTGTTCATGTGTTGAAGTGTTGGTGTTGATGGAGCGCCTTGCGCGATTGTTTATTACGTACCAGCAACACTTCACATATATATTCTATTACAAAGCTCTACTATATATACCACTGTGCGTAGCACTCCACCAACCTCAACACACCAACACTTCAACACAAAAACAACATACACACCTAAACACGTACACACTTAAACACTTTAAACACTCCTCCATGCTTTCGCTGCTCTCACGAAACCGTAGCGTACTCCGATGTTCTCGAGGGTGATGTCATTTATTTCGGTTTCGACTGAATATTGAAGGGTGGTGAAATCTTTGGAGTATACATCGTAGCAGCACCACCAGGTGTTGTCGCGGGTGTTGTGTACTATGCGCATGGTGGTGGCGTTTCGGAAATCGTACAGGCCGATCTGCTGACCTGTCTGGTCTTCCATCTCGAATGTCTCAAAGAATACTTGTTCTACTACTTCTCCTCCGATCACCAGCGAATCAAACCTGACTGTGTTATGTTTCTTGATCTTATCGCTGGAAAATATAGTATTGAATATTTCGATGGCTTGTTGGGGAACATCGGGATATAAACCGAGAGCCGATTCATCAACAGCACTTTTGTTGGTAACAAAGTAATCATATAGCTTGTCCCGGTCGATGTGACTGTTAACACGTTTTTCACTCGGATCGTAGCTATATAGTTCGTTCTGCAAAACATCCCGTATCGGATGTGTAAGCGGCACCGGGTGCTCATGCAGTGTTTCTATATTGCCATCATCGTCTGCAAACTGGATTATAGTTTTTATACAATGGGTATGTACGAAGAATCCATTTTCGATCTTTCGAAGATACATTTCAAAATCATCGGCAAAGATAACCGTGGCATCTACTTCGTTGCATTGGAGTGATCCGTGGTTATAGAAGCCGTAGAGCAATTCACAATGGATGCGGTTGCAGTAGAACGCAGTTCCCGCCAGGTATATATTCTTGGCCTGCAGCGTTCCCTTTACCATTACGTATGGAGAGAAATCTGTATCATAGCTCCAGAAGTAAGTGTTGATTTTAAGGTCTTTCAGGAAGATGAAGCCCGCAATGTGCCAGTCTTCTTCTCCTTCATTACTAATCTCAAATGTCTCCATCGTTACATCGTCTTCGGCCAGCAGGAAGTATACTTTATCGTTGGAGTGTCCGTAGCCTATATCTTCGAGTAGTGTATAGGCCGGATCTGATGTGCCGGGCCGTAGTATATCGTTTACAAGTTCATCGGCTTGCCGGATCGTAATTACCCTGAAGCTGTATCCGTTAAATGTAAAATATTTATCAGTCAGGTCCTCCTGTTGGGCAAGCTCTTCGTAGTACGATTCCGTATCACTCTCAGTGAATTTACTCCCGAGAATGTGACTGAGTACATCTTCGGGATTGGTGAACCGCTCGTTATCATCGAAAATCTTTTTCTCGAACTTTTTCCAATACTTTAATGCTTTTTCCAGATGGTCGACTTCATAGGCTTCGAGGTATCGGCTGCTGAAATACGGAGATTCGCCAGCGTGGTTGTGAGGTTTATACCGCACGCGCACATACGGTGTTGCAGATGTATCATCAGTCACCACGTCAAACTGATATCCCTGCATGTCGAAGTTATCTTGTACGGTTGGCAGTAACGGAAATGTTTTACTGCTTCGTTGTTCCATCAGTTGTATGCGGTCGTAGTAATCTGTGTTTACGCGAAATGCATAGTGAAAATTACCTTGCCAGTAACCATTACGCTCACCGTCATTGTAGTCATTATACTTGTCTCTGATCAGCGGGAGCGAAAGTATATTCTGTATTTTCTCTACCGTTACGGTTTCCGCGATGGCATCGTTTATTTTCTTAATATCTGCCTTCTTGAGATTCTCAATGAATTCTACCCGTTTCAAAAGTGCAGGCCAGTAATGGCTCGCCAGATTCTGATAGGCCGCTGGAGCGTTGACATCCAAAGTATACCATTTACTTTCTTCAGCGGGATCATCGCTATAGATAATGGAAACATTGTCGTCCTGCAGCTTGATAAAAAGCGAATAAACATTGTCCTGCAGTAAATATATACTGTTGCCGCGCTGTTGTCCCAGCATATCATACGGGCGCGTGATAGTAGCTTTTACGTCATCGATATAGAGTATCAGCTCATATTTATCTTTCGGTATAAGTTTGGTAGCCATAAGCCTGTTGATATTCGCAGCATTAGCTTCGAAGTTGCCAAACACCGAGACTACAGGTGCTACCGGTTTGCGTTTCTTCAGAAGTGATTTACCTTTTTGCAACAGCGCATACATACCGGTGCGCAGGAATATCAGCGAATCGTCATCTTCATCATATTCAAAACAACCATCCTGTAAAATGGACTCAACGTCTTCCGTTGTAATATCCTGCCAGTTGCCATCTTCGTCCCAATTGGAAATGTGGGTGCTCCACTGCTTATTGCCGCTTACGTTAACATGATACTCATCCGTTTCAATAAAAACATTTGCTTGGGCATGACCGTGTACGGTGAGGTCGCCATGGTTGTAATGACCCCAGAATAATTCGCGTACTTCAAAATTTCCCCCAACGTATATTTCTTGTCCGCCAACAATGAGACTACCGGCAGAAAGATCTCCCGTTACGATAATGCCGCACGATCCATCTGTCTCTTCGTTATATGCATACTTCTTAATGTCCAGGTTCCCTTCAACAAAAACCACAACTATATTTTCATTGTTAAACGGTTCATCCAGTACCAGAGCGTCTACTTCAATATTGCCGCTGGCGTATGCAGCAAAACTGCTGTCAAGGTCTTCCGCTTTCCAGTGTGTACGCATCAGGCTATCGGTGGGAAGTTTGTCGAAAATCTGACTCAGCGGTACGATCGTAAATGGCTTCATATATAGTTTAAGTCCGGGTTTAAAATAAAGTAAATTATCTGAGAGTTGTTTGTTCGATGCGCAGAATATATGCGTGTATTTTTGATAGCATTCTTATTCGTAATATTGTGTGTTCTGTGAAGTAAACATGATGGCGCTGTGATGCTTTCATGAAATACTTTTTAGGTACAGAACACGAATGCATGTCAATTCCGAGTTACCCTATATTCGAAGTAGTACCGTCTCTCCGGAGCCACCTGGAAAATCAGAACATTGTTATTCTGCAGGCTCCGCCCGGTGCCGGTAAATCTACCGTGTTGCCACTGGAGCTGATGAACGAAGCGTGGCTGAACGGTAAGAAAATTATCATGCTTGAGCCCAGGCGACTTGCTGCAAAATCGGTAGCACAGCGTATGGCTGGTATACTCGAAGAAGATATAGGGGAACGCGTTGGGTACCGTGTGCGTTTCGAAAGTCGCGTCAGTAAACAGACATGCATTGAAGTTGTAACCGAAGGTATACTTACGCGCATGTTGCAGACGGATAACAGCCTCGAAGAAGCCGGCCTTGTGATCTTCGATGAATTTCACGAACGAAGTTTACATGCTGATCTGGCACTGGCGTTATGTCTGCAGGCGCAACAGTTGCTGCGTGATGATCTTCGTATACTCATCATGTCGGCAACACTGGATGGCGAACAACTCTCATCCTTGCTGAAAGCACCTATTGTAACATCGCAGGGGAAACAATTTCCTGTAACGATAAAATACCTGGGCGATGATCCCTATACACCGATAACGACACGCGTAGTAAAAGCCGTACAGAAAGCCTTGCGCGAAGAAGAAGGTGATGTGCTGGTATTTCTCCCGGGCGCGGGGGAGATTGTGCGTGTACTCACGCAGTTGGAAGCAGAAGGTATAGATGCCAGTCTGCATCCGCTATACGGAGACCTGCCGTTTCAGAAGCAACAGGAAGCTATACTGCCGCATCCGTATGGTAAACGAAAAATTGTAATCGCTACCTCTATAGCGGAGACATCGCTTACGATAGAAGGTATACGCGTGGTGATTGATTGTGGTCTGTCGCGTGTTCCTAAATTTGATCCGCGCAGTGGACTTACCTGGTTGGACACGGTGCGTGTTACGAAAGATGCTGCGGATCAGCGTGCCGGTCGTGCCGGACGATTGGCTGCCGGTACAGGATATAGGTTGTGGAGCGAATCTGTACAGGCTACATTAACTGCGAATCGTACACCGGAAATTTTAGAAGCAGATCTCGCACCGCTCATGCTCGAATTGAGTCAGTGGGGCGTTAAAGATCCGCGCGAGCTCACATGGGTTACACCGCCACCGGCCGGTACTGCCAACCAGGCGAAAGAACTATTGCAGCAACTGGATGCTATTAGTCAAGGTATAATTACCACGCGCGGTAAAGAAATGTTGAAGCTGCCTACGCATCCGCGTATAGCCCACCTGTTGCTAGAAGCATCGGGTAAAGCATCGACTTCGCTGGCAACAGATATAGCGGCTATATTGGAAGAACGCGATCCGCTGGCGAAAGAGTCGGGTGCAGATTTAGCATTGCGTGTAGAGGCCTTGCGCAAATGGCGTAAAGGTGAAAAACATTTTGCCGACCGAAGCGTACTCGAGCGAATCGAACGACTCGCATCGAACTGGCGAAGGATACTGAAGGTTGATATTGACAATACTATACCGCAGGATACGGAAGTGGGACGTTTACTCGTAGCGGCTTACCCGGAACGTATAGCACAGCAGCAAGGTAAACATAGCGAGCGGTATAAACTCGCTAACGGACGCATCGTGAAGTTACAGGAGCATGATCCGCTCATGCGTGAGTCGTGGTTATGCGCGGCACAGCTTGATGCGGGAAGCGGTGAAGGAAAAATATTTTTGGCAGCAGCACTGCAGACAGCAGACCTGGTAAAACTGGCGCGCGAACAGCAGGCAATCCGCTGGGACGATGAACGAAATATAGTGATCGGTATAACAGAGAAGCGAGTAGGTAATCTGGTGCTTGAAAGTAAACCACTCGCAGCTATACCCGAGGATAAACGAATTGATGTGCTGTGCAGGATGATTCAATCGAAATGATTAAAAGCAATCGGCTGGACAGAT
>CAMLLI010000199.1 GCA_946480685.1 uncultured Flammeovirgaceae bacterium
CATGGTGCCAGTCTGAGCCGAAAGAACCACTGGGTCTGGCATTGGAAAATTTCGAGTATCCTTTTCCGGTTCAGTATTTAAAACTTCATGTACAAGGGCAAGACCTGGTTATGGCCTATATGGATATAAAGCCTGTAGCCAAAGCCAACGACAAAACGGTTCTGCTGCTCCATGGTAAAAATTTTTTCGGTGCATACTGGGAGCGAACCATACGGTTTTTAGCGGGTCAGGGATATCGCGTTATAGTGCCCGATCAGATTGGCTTCGGTAAATCTTCCAAAGCATCTATAGTATATTCGTTTCAGTTATTGGCCGAACAAACCAAGCACTTACTGGACTCACTTTCTATTTCAACTGTAGCTGTGGTAGGACACTCGATGGGTGGAATGCTGGCAACGCGCTTCACGTTGATGTATCCCGGAATTGTAAGTCATTTGATACTGGAGAACCCGATCGGTCTCGAAGACTATAAAGTAAAAGTCCCCTATAGTTCTATTGAGAAAGAATTTGAAAAGGAACTCAAGAAGACTGAAGGCAGTATCCGCAAGTATCACGAAGGTTATTATGTAGTGTGGAAACTTGAGTATGAACCATACGTACAAGTTCAATACCGCTGGACATTAAGTCCTGAGTATAGTCGGCTGGCGTGGGTAAATGCACTCACCAGTCACATGATCTATACCCAGCCCGTTGTATATGAATTTCAGAATATAAAACGACCAACGCTGTTGATTATCGGTCAGGCTGATCGTACTTCGCTTGGAAAGGATGCATTATCGGAAGAAGAACGGAAAACCGTAGGACACTATCCGACCCTCGGTAAAAAAGTGGCTGAGTCGATTACAGGAGCGCACCTTATCGAGTTTGAAAATGTTGGTCATATACCTCACCTGGAAAGTGCCGAACGATTCCAGCAGGCATTAAAGGATTTTATAGCTCAATAATAAATGGCATGTACGATCTGAAAGAAATCACCGTCATTAAAGACTATATGTTGAAAAGCAACCAGACTGTAGCAGTCGCGGAAAGCGTCACGTCCGGGCATATACAGGCTGCCTTGTCGCAGGCCGAATTTGCATTGCAGTTTTTTCAGGGCGGCATAACAGCCTATAATCTGGCGCAGAAGTATAAACATTTGCAGGTAGAACCGATACACGCACAACAATGTAATTGCGTATCGGAAAAAGTAGCGATGGAGATGGCTGATAATGTATGTACGCTTTTCAAAAGCGACTGGGGTATAGCCATTACCGGCTACGCAGCGCCAACACCTGAGTTTTCGGTGGAGGAACCCTTTGCTTTCTTTTCATTTTCGTTTCGCGGTAAAAACCTGGAAGTAAAACGCGTTCACTCATCGTTAAAAAATGCCTGGGAGGTTCAACGTTATTTTACAGAAGAAGTCATTAAGGAATTTGCTTCACTGATTGTGTAGGTTCGCATCTTGATGATATATAGTATATAAATAAAAGCATCCCGCGTATATACACGGGATGCTTTTATTTATACAAAATATATACTTATAATATCTCTGTAGTACTTGTTTTACGGGATGCGTTCGAGGTTGTTGTTTTACCGTCAGCGATCGAAGCATTGCCTTTGTTGCTGTTTCCGAAAATATCTGCAGAAGATTTCACGCGGATTCTGTTTTCTACATTCTGAACTCCTGAAACTCTTTCGGCCAGATCTTCAGCCCTGCGTTTATCCATGCGATCATTCACCGAACCAATCAGCGTAACTTCGCCATTGGCAACAACGATCTCGATCTCGGTAGCATCTATATACGGATCATCCCCGAGGCGATCGCTGATATCTTCCTTGATGCGTTCATCAGAACGTTTATAGCCTTTCGGTCCTTTACCGCGGTGGCCGCTTCGCATGCGGTCTTGTTCGCGTCTGCGTTCAGCGTCATCATCACCAAACCAGGAAGAAACTTCATCGCGGCTCTTGTCCCACCAGCTGCGATCTTCATCCTGATCGTCATACTCGGAGCGATAGCGATTATAGTTTTGATTATACGCTCCATAGTTACCGGAATTATAATTCATTCCACCATAACCGCCATCTTCGCGACTGCGCTTGTTCCGGTATACATCATCGTCATAACTCATATCATCGGACCAGCTGTTGCGATGTTCACGGAAGCGATCGTTGTCATAACCACTGTTACCATAACCACCTTCATAACTTCCGCCACGATAGGTGTTGCGATTGCCATAGTAGTTTGAGTTAAAATCGCGATCGTATGGTATACGTGAATTTCTGTTTCCGGAATTACCCTGGTTGCGATAGTCGTTCTCTATACGATTATAGCCATACTGACTATATTGATTTTCTTTACCGTATGAAGGACGCTGATAACGTGCATTGTCAGGATAATATGATTCATTTCCGTAACGTCTTGCATTCTCATTCCACTCTGAATTTTCAGAATGTTCATCAGTATGATAGCGATCACCATAATTGGAACCACGTGAACTACTTTCTTTGCCGGGCCAGTAGGTACGCGATCCTCTTTGCGCGCGATTGTAGTTAGCCATAAGTTAAAGTATTTAAAGTTGATAAATGAATACGACAAGGGAGGCGACAAAATCGTGCCTTTACTCGCGAAGAAGTATAAGCGCAGTGTAGCACACACTACGGGACGGGAATTACACAACAAAAAGTTCTCTTCAGGTAAATGAAGGCGACTCAAAAATCTTATTGAGTTCTTCCATTACCAGTGGCTTTTCTAAAATGCGAAATGACGAAGCTGTAGGTTTTGGAACATGATACGCACTGATGAGGTTCAGTTGTGCCCGCGGGTAATTAACAAGTATATATTCCGTTTTTCCCCAACCTAATCCATCCGGCAGGTTGTTGTCGAGAAATATATAGTCGGGATTAACTTCATCCAGTATTTTCATTCCCTCTGCTAACGTAAGTGCATGATAGACCTCGCAATTTTTTCGAGTGAAGAAACTCTTCATCAGAACACCGAAATCACGTTCATCGTCAATCAGCAAAATTTTCTTGGTCTCCATAATGCTGTCTTCCCGTAAAAACCCTACCAACATCCATTTTCGAATGCATACACTTTAAAAAAGAAGTGTAGAAGTGTATAAATGTGTATTTAACTACTCATCCGCACTTTGTTCCGCAATGGATAAGTCTGCATGCATAATGCTAACCAGGTATATACAAATGCTCTGGTATAAAAATAGACGCACGAATGCTTATAAAGCAGGAGGTATAGTATGAGTGATGTGAAACAAAAAGTAAGACAATTTTTTCAGGCATACGAAGCCCGCTTTATGCGCGCGCTGCAAGGTGACAACAAAGTGGAAGGTGCCGTAGATGATATTGAAGGAACGGTAAACGCATTCGCGGAGCACTTTATTGAAGCGAGTCCTGCCGGAGTCGTTGCTGGTAAAAATGACGATACATTTCGAAAGCTGATCCCACGGGGAAATGAGTTTTACCGAAGCATCGGTACACAACTGATGACTATACGCAACATTGCTATTGCCGAACTGAATGAATACCACGTGATGGCTACGGTGGAATGGGACTCCCGCTATAAACGAAGTGATGAGAAAGAAATTGCGATCAGCTTTGAAGTGATATACTTGTTACAACACATCGATGGTACGTTAAAGATCTTTGCATACATAACAGGCGATGAACAACAGGCACTGCGTGAAGCAGAGTTGATCTGATGCCGCTGTATATATACTGGTATAAAACAAAAGAGCCGATCATGAATCGGCTCTTTGTGTATGTATACTTTACTGAGTTTATTTTTTCAATACTGTAAACTCAACGCGTCTGTTGTTGGCACGGCCGGCATCGGTATCATTTGTGTCGATCGGTTTGCTTTCGCCATAACCGTGCGCGGTGAGGCGGTAACTTTCTATACCCTGGCTGATGAGATAATCAACCACAGCCTGCGAACGACCTTGTGAGAGATTGGCGTTATAGTCATCCGAACCTTTGTTATCGGTGTGACCGGCAATTTCAATTTCAACAGTACTGTTCTGTTTCAGGAAGTCAACCACTTTGTTAAGTTCTGTAAATGACTCTTTCTTCAATGTAGTCTTGTCGAAATCGAAGTATATATTTTTAAGACGTACCGTTACACCAATCTCGATCGGTAACAGGTATAGATCGCGAATGGCCGGTGAGAGTTCTTCACTTTCCAGTTGAACGCTGTCTGTAGTGTTAAGATATCCTTCAGCAGATGCGGTTATCATATACCAGCCGAGCTTCGGTACTTCTTTTTCATAGCTTCCGCGTGCTGCATCTACTTTGAAGTTGGTTTTGCGATCGTTGCGTAGTGTTATATCCAGTTTCGCAGCAATTTGCTTGTCGGTTTTCTTATCGTATACATTACCGCTAACCAGTAATTTCTTCGCTACCGGTTTCAACAGCATCTCGATATATATTGTAGTATCTTTTTTGAGTACTGGCAGTTTGAAGGATTGTTCTTTTGGTATAAAACCTTCGGTACGCGCAGCAACAGTAAATGCCTGCATCTCGGGAGCCTTCGTGTCAAATTTACCTTGTGCGTTTGAGCGCAGTGCAACCGGCTCGCGATCGGTAACTTTTATCTCAACGTTTGCCTGCAGCGGCTCTTGTGTTTTTTCATTCAACACGATACCGGTCAATTGTACTTTGAAAGTTTTTGGCACCAGTTGGTATAGATCAAGTTGTGCACCGTCCATCGCCTTGTTCGCACGACTCGTAAATACATTACCTGCATTGTCAATTGTGAAGTAATAGTCGAGTGCACTCGTGTTGATGGGCTTGCCCATGTTAATCGGTTCTGACCAGTTCATCCAGGTATCATCGAGGCGTGTGGTTCTATATATATCTACACCACCTTGTCTGCCGGGTGATTGTCTCGCGCTCGCGAAGTATAACGTTTTTTGATCCGGTCCTATAAAGGGTCCTACATCATCCAGCGTTGTGCTCAGTTTTAATTTTTCAGGTTTAGACCAGGAGCCATTCGGCAGAACGTGACTTGCGTACAAGTCGCTGTTAGGACTATTTTCTTTTTCACTGAAGTAGATGATCATGTGCTTCATATCAGCCGACATACTGGCGCCATAGAAGCGACCTTTGTTCATCGACTTGAAATCTTTTACATCAAGTTCGCGCAGTGATGAACCGGTAACAATTGAAAATCCTTTTTCACCTTTTGTCTTTCCTCCCTTAATAAAAAGATTGCCATCCGGAAATACAGTGAACACCTGGTTGGACCGGTGAATGTTGAACGGATTGCGCAAGTGTTCGGCTTTACCCCAAACGCCATTCGCATCTTTCTTCGATACCCAGATGTCCTGAGTATCATCTTTACCTTGTGTGTTCTCCGGGTGATCCTGAACAAAGAAGTAAAGCGTGTTGCCATCCGGAGAAATTACAGGAGCAGCTTCGTGGTGAAACGTGTTTACATTCTTGTCCATTTTAACAAGCTCATAACGTTCCATCGGTTGTTGTGCCGGTTGACCGAATACGCAAAAAGTGAGCAAAGTACAAACGAGTAAAAGTGGGATTTTCATGAAGGTTATTTATTAACGTTATTCAGAGTAAAGTTAAGACAATAAGAGCAATCGTAATACACAAAAAAACCGGGCAATTGCCCGGTTTGTCGATAGCCATACCGTTATTTTATAGCTTTATATCTAATTACTTACATTGTTTTTACATGCGCACACTGCCAATGATTTTGAGACCACCCTGCAGTGCTACAGCAATGATGATAATCAATGCGATGGTGTTGAAAATAAATAAGCGTTTGTGTTTGGCAACCGGATCGCTCATGCGCTTCGAGGTTGAACGCACAATGGTGATCAACACCACGGCAATGAGCATACCGGTGATGTGCTCGACTGTCCAATAGCGTGTCACTTTATCACTCATGGTCTCGCCACCGAATTGAACAAACGGACTTTTAAAATATAGTGCTAATCCCGCAAGGAACTGAATGTGTGTAAAGATGAGCAGGAAAAGGCTCAGCATGTTGTCCGCTTTTTCGAAAGGCTTTTTGTTTAGCAGGCCGATCAATGATTTGATGATCACCACGATCAACAGTAACAATACGAGATAGCGAATGGATGAATGGGTATGTAATAATCCGGTATACATAAGCAGTTTAAATTTGCTTCCAAATTAACACTGCATTTTCAAAGTTCCGAACCTTTCATAACTTCTTTAAAACGGGTAAAACATTTACTTTTGATCTCCCTGATCTGCTCTACATGCCGAAGTATTTTTTTACCCTGTGCCTGGCCCTGGTGCTGGCCACTGCGTATGCTCAACAAGAACGTGTACCCGACACTGTGAAGGTGGGCGCGTATGTAATCAGTGTACACGACATTAACTTCCACGATAAAGAATATACCATTCGCTTCTGGTTGTGGTTTGTATATGATAATGCTGATTTCGATTTTTCAAAACAACTCGATATTCCCAATGCAAAAGAAATAGAACCGCCCGATATCATTGTTGATAGCGTGGAAGGTAAGTCGTGGGCAATCATGAAAATGAAATGTACCATGAAAGAAAAATGGGATGTGCAGGATTTTCCGTTCGATCAGCAACACCTGAAAGTGCAGATCGAGAATGCATTGTTTGATAACCGGAGTCTCGTGTTTGTGCCAGACTTGAAAGGCAGTCGCTTTGATGAGAAGGAAGCGATTGACGGCTGGACGATCCGAAATTTTCACGTATTGAGCAAGAGTAATGATTATGAGACAGGCTTTGGAGATTCTACAGTGACCGGACAAGTGTTCTCTACCTTTAACATCGAGATGGATATCGAACGCAATGCATGGGGATTGTTTATGAAGATCTTCATCGGTATGTATATAGCGTTTCTCATTGCTATTGTGAGTTTTACACCACATCCTTCGGAGTTGGAGCCGCGGTTCGGATTACCGGTCGGTGGTTTGTTCGCGGCCGTTGGTAACAAGTATATTATTGATTCAGTGTTGCCCGAGTCCTCTACATTTACGCTGGTAGATACACTGCATGCCTTTACCTTCTTTGCCATCTTTATGACGCTGGTGGTTTCTGCTATTGCACTGAAGTACCATGACAGTGGGCGTACAGACGCTGCGTTGCGTGTGAATAGAATTGGTTCAAGAATAGTAGTAGTGTCTTATATTTTAGCGAACTTGATAGCTGTTATATTAGCCTTACGTTAAAATAAAACACGCTATGAAAAAATGTATCAACCTGAAAGTTGTATTCGCACTACTGGTATCTTTTGCTGCGGCTGATCTGCAGGCACAAACACTGTCGCTGAAATGGAAAGATCGGAAGAGCA
>CAMLLI010000200.1 GCA_946480685.1 uncultured Flammeovirgaceae bacterium
AATTTTTGCGCAGTCTGCGGGAGATATATCTTGTTACTGTTGTATTATAATCGTTGCAGCACGTGCATACGATGTGCATCCAGTTTCAGCAGGATGAATAACAGTATGGTAAAACTCCAGAGTGATGAACCACCATAGCTAAAGAACGGCAGCGGTATACCAATTACAGGGAACAACCCGATGGTCATGGCTATGTTGGTTGCAAAGTGGAAGAAGAATATACACGCCACCGAATAACCATATACCCTTGCGAAACGGTTCTTCTGTCGCTCCGCTAAAAATACCACGCGTAAGAGCAAACCCATAAATAGCGCTATCATCAGTAAGCTTCCAATCCAGCCTTGTTCTTCACCAATGGTACAGAAGATAAAGTCGGTATATTGCTCGGGTACAAATTTCAATTTCGTCTGCGTGCCTTTCAAAAATCCTTTACCAATTATACCACCACTACCAATCGCTACTTTTGACTGGTATACGTGATACCCTGCACCTAACTGATCAAGCTCCGGGTTGATCAACACCATCACACGTTTCTGATGGTGTTCTTCCAGCAGGTTACTGAATATAAATTCAACACTGGTAATGGTAAAGGCCAATACCAGCGCACCTGCCGTAATAATTGCGAGGCGTTTAATTTTCTTTCTGCGATTCATGTACATGGTAATGCCCCATGCAGCGCCAATCGCCCCGAACAATATCCAGTTGTTCTCAACCAGGAGTGTAAGTATAAATATGACCGCAACACCCAATCCCACCAGCAACAGAAATGGCGACATACCTTCCCTGTAAAACACCAGCAGAAAAACCATGAACACCATAGCTGTTCCGTAGTCCTTTTGAAGAAGGATCAACAATATAGGAGCAGCAATCAATCCAAAGAGTATAATCTGGTTACGAATGTTGTCCATTCTGAAACCGATGGTACCTATATATTTAGCGATCACCAGTGCTGTTGCAAACTTGGCGAATTCAGAGGGCTGTACACCAAATGAACCGAAGCCCAGCCACGCGCGGTTACCACCTACTTCTTTCCCTATAAAAGGCACCAGTAGCAATAAGAACAACACCACCCCATAAATTATATAGGCAAACGTTTCGTAGAACCGCATGTCTATAATTAGGATGGCAAGGATAAGTATAGATGATGTAATGATGAACATCATCTGGCGACCGGAGTTCAATGACAGATCGAAGATCGACTGTGTTTCATCGTACGTGGCAGAGTATATATTCAGCCAGCCCCACAACACCATGGCACCATAAATCATCACGGTTACCCAATCGATCTTATGCGATATAATTTCTTCTTTCCTCAATGCGCTTGACTGTTATAAGGGTGAGCGTTTTTTTACAGGTATATATTTTAATGAAGGAATTTACCTTTCAATACATATTCTTCTATCTGCGGACGTTTTGTACCGCCCAGTAAATATTTCTCGATCATGAGACTGGCGATTGAAGCCGCGGCACGTCCACCCTGACCCGAGTATTCAACATATACTGATATAGCAATTTTAGGATTCTCTTTCGGAGCGAACGCTATAAATACCGAGTGGTCGGGATTCGGCTCGTTCTGTACCGTTCCTGTTTTACCGCACACTACTATATCTTTCAGCTTGGCGCGATACTGTGCAGTTCCGGCTTCTACCACGCGTTCCATAGCATCGCGTGCAATTCTGAAGTTAGCAGAATCGATCGTTGTGTAATGTCTTTCGAGATACTGTGGCAATGGTAAGCCCGTGCTGCCAATCGACTTAATAAGGTGTGGTGTATAATAGTATCCTTTGTTGGCAACGGTGGCTGCGAAGTTTGCCATTTGTAACGGCACCACCATGTTTTCTCCTTCACCAATGGCGATAGAGTATATATTTGAAAATTTCCATGGGCGTCCTCCGTAAGCACGGTCGTAGTACTCAGGGCTCGGCACCAGTCCGCGTTTTTCGTTTGGCAGATCTATACCTAATCTTCTTCCAAAGCCGAAGCTCATAATGTGTTTGTCCCATTCGGCAAGACCTATACGCGTATCATCAAACGGATTAGCACCTTTACCTTTATTCAGCATTCTGCGCAGTACGTTATGGAAGTACGGGTTGCATGAGTTCGCTATAGCGCCACGCAAATCTTCATTGGAGTGCGGACCGTGGCAATTGATGATGGAGCGATCGCAGCGTATGCGTGTCTCCGGAGTAATTACTCCTTCCTGCAGCGCTACCATCGCCTGTGCAATCTTAAATATAGATCCCGGGCGATACTGCGCCATCAACGGACGATTGAACAGCGGCTTGAGACTATCGTTACTGATGAGTGCGAAGTTCTTGCTATAGTTTTTACCGGTGAGCAGGTTCGGGTCGTATGAAGGACCTGATACCATGGCCAGTATCTCTCCGGTTGCCGGTTCGATGGCGATGATACTTCCTGACTTACCATTTAAAAGAAAAGCTCCGTATTCTTGTAGTGTGAGGTCAATGGTGGATACAAGATCCTGACCGGGTACAGAAAGTGTGTCATACTTTCCACCTTCGTAAGAACCTTTAATAACACCATCTTTATTTCGCATCAGGTGTTTTACACCACGTTTACCGCGCAGGTATTCTTCGTAGTAAGCTTCTATACCGCTTTGTCCGATGTAATCGCCCTGTCGGTAAAATCCACTTTTATCCTTGTCAAGTTTATTTTTTGATATTTCACTTACATAGCCAATCGCATTGGCTACGGCTTTACTGGCATAGGCTCGCGTAGTTCTGTCTTGTATAAAGAAGCCGGGGAATTCATCCATGTGGTCCTGCACTTTGGCAAGATCCTGTGTTGACAATTGACGAAGGAATGGGAACGGCTGAAACTGGTTTGCCTTTCTGTTTCTGATCTCCGTTCTGAAATTGATGAAGAGGTCGCGAAGTTCCTGCGGAGTTTTTTCGAATACCTGGCAGAAACGCGTGCTATCGAAATGCTTTACTTCGTGGAGAATAACCATGAGGTCAAACTCCGGGTTGTTATATACTATTAGTTTACCATTACGATCTTTAATGATTCCGCGAATCGGGTATTGAGGTTCTTTACGAATGGCATTTACACCAGCCATCTCTTTGTAGCTGTCTTCAACAATTTGTATGAAGAATAACTTTACCAGGAAGATAAAGCCCACCAGGAGAAAAACGAGCTGTAAAACTTCTTTCCGACCTTCGTTCATAGTATATAATAAGGCAAAGTTAAGGTATAGTAAATGTACAGGTGACGCGAGTTTCTTCGATACATTACGTGTGCATAAATGTTTGAAGAGACTCTCTATATCTATACTCTGAACATTCTCTCAAGAGAAACGTCAGTGTAAAACAATTAGCGTCTTCTGCTCGGAAACAAAAATTGAGCAATTAAAATTACCAGCATTGTAAAAAAAGTGCTGGTGATAATTTTCCACAGCGTAAACCAGAACATTCCGAAGCCGCCAGCTTCCATAAAAAATAAAACACTATGGTGTAAAAATACAAGCGGCAACGAATAGATAATAAACCACTGGACCCCACCCAACGCAAGAGACGGTGTAGAGTTACTGTCGTAGCCGCCCTGAGGTGTCATGGAATTAAGCCAGAAGTTTCGCACATACATAATCAGTACACATGCAAAGGCATGTAACCCGATGCTTTCATAAAACATGTCTACGGCAAAACCCATCAGAAAGCCAATGCCCATCAATACAAGCGGGTTGGTTTCTACCGGTAACAACAACAGATATAGTATATACAGGAAACAGAATGCTGTATGGAACAGAACCACGTTTTGCAGGATCAATACCTGGTAGAACAGGTAAATGAAAAACGCTATGATCTGAAAAATCATCCCCCTGCTCATTTCTCCAATTCGTTAACAGCCTGCTCCAAAGAATCCAATTCGTGCTTCAGCTCGCTTTTAACTACTGTTACATACGAGAGCTTGCGGAAGTCTTGCGCCAGTTTTACACTCAGGTCGTATGACAGCGCTTCGTTACCCAGCTGTACATCTACAACCGTTCCGATCATGATGCCTTCCGGGAAGATGGCATTGAATCCGGACGTAACAACCGTATCGCCCACCATCGGGTTTACGTGACGAGGTATATATTTCAGCTTAACAAGTCCGGGGTCGTGACCTTCCCACTGTACCGAACCAAAATGACCGGTGCGCTTGAGAACGGCAGACACCATCATATCAATGTGCAGCAAAGATGTTACGACACCATAATGATTGGAAACCATTTTTACTTTGCCCACTACGCCCAGCGGACTGATAACAGCCATGCCGGGAGCAACGCCGTCATCTTCGCCTTTATTTATAGTGATAAAGTTTTTGAACTGGTCAACATGGTTGTTCACCACCTTGGCACTTACAAAATCAAATCGTCTGGTGAGGGTTGTATCGCGCAGAGCCAGCGTGTCGGTTTCAAGCCGCAGGTTATCTTCTTCCACACGTCTGCGCAGTATGGCATTCTCTTCTGCGAGCGTTGTGTTTACATCGCGCAGCAAAAAGTAATCGCGTATACTTTGCGAGAAATTGTTCAGGGATGCTACTACGGTATTGGAAGAGTTAAAAAATTTGGCTCCCTGGTATGCATTGTTTTCCACCACGAGCCAAAAGCAAAATACTTCCAGCACGATAAACGTAAAGAAGGCCCTGTACTGATAGATGAAATAAAATAGACGCTCCATTAAACTCCAGTTAAGGTGCGTTTAGTTTCTGATAATATTCGTACCTCACCCATTCGCAACCGCCCAGGCTTAGGTCATTAACACAGCACGGAACTGTGAAATATTCTTTAATGCCTGACCTGTTCCGCGAACAACGGCACGAAGCGGATCGTCTGCAACGTGAATCGGAAGTTTGGTTTTAAGGGCAAGACGTTTGTCCAATCCTCTCAGCAAAGCTCCACCACCAGTCAGGTATATACCGCGTTCGTATATATCCGCTGAAAGTTCAGGAGGAGAAGTTTCCAATGCTTTGAGAACAGCTTCTTCGAGTTTGGAAACAGATTTATCAAGCGCGAAGGCAACTTCAGAATAGGATATCTTGATTGTCTTGGGTATACCGGTCATCAGATCGCGACCACGGATTTCGTAATCGTCTGGTCCGTCATCAAGTTCCGTCAGGGCAGAACCAACTTCGATCTTCACTTTCTCAGCCGAGCGCTCACCAATCAGCAGGTTGTGCTGGCGTCTCATATAGTCGAGTATATCGCGGTTGAACGTATCGCCCGCTACGCGGATGGACTGGTCGCACACAATACCCGAGAGGGCAATCACGGCAATATCCGTTGTTCCACCGCCTATATCTACGATCATGTTGCCGATCGGCTGTTCTATATCTATACCTGTACCGATCGCAGCAGAGATCGGTTCATAGATCATATATACTTCTTTGGCACCGGCATGTTCAGCTGAGTCGCGCACGGCACGCTTCTCAACTTCGGTTATACCAGACGGGATACAGATCACCATTCTGTAAGATGGCGGGAAGAGGCGCTTACCGGTGTCCACCATTTTGATCAGACCACGCAGCATCATCTCGGCAGCCTGGAAGTCGGCAATCACACCTTCCTTCAGCGGGCGTATGGTCTTGATGTGATCATGGGTCTTCTCATGCATCTGCATAGCTTCACGGCCAATGGCCAGCACCTTGTTGTTTACTTTGTCGAGAGCGATGATAGAAGGCTCATCCACTACGATCTTATCTTTGTGAATGATAAGGGTGTTTGCTGTTCCCAGATCTATTGCAATGTCACTGGTGAAGAAATCAAAAAATGCCATGTATCTGTATTCCCTATGTTTAAAAATTATGTCTTAGAACTAACCAAGATAGCGCCTGCAAAATTGCATTTAATTTACCAAATTAATGAGTATCAGTATAAAAATGTAATTTTTTTAGAGCGCCTGAACAATCCAGTCGGTGAACGACAATGGTTCGAGGTTGCTGGCTCACGGTTTCACGTCTAACGAATGGCTATACATAAAACCTTGCGCCAACCCGGAGCTATATATCAATGTTTAAAGTGACGCGTGCCGGTAAATACCATTGCCATACCGCGCCCGTCACAATAGTCTATTGAATCCTGATCTTTTACGGAACCTCCTGGTTGAATCACGGCATGAATACCATGCTGATCAGCGATCTCCACACAATCCGGGAACGGGAAGAAAGCATCTGATGCCATCACAGCTCCTTTCAGATTAAAACCAAAAGTACCAGCTTTTTCAATTGCCTGTTTCAACGCATCAACACGTGAGGTCTGTCCTACTCCGCTGGCAAGTAACTGTCCATCTACAGCGAGTATAATGGTATTTGATTTTGTATGCTTGCAGATCTTGCTCGCGAAGAGTAAAGCATTTACCTCTGCTGCAGTAGGTGCTACTTTGGTAACTACTTTCAGATCGGCCTGTACATCCGTCTTCAGATCGAGGTCTTGTTCAATGATACCATTCAGAATGGTTTTGCTCTGCTTCGTTTCAGTAAGTTGTTTCTTCTGCAACAAGATCATACGATTCTTCTTGCTGCGTAACAATGCCAGCGCGTCATCGGTGTAAGCCGGAGCAATAAGTATTTCGAAGAACAGTTTATTGATCTCTTCTGCTGCTGCTATATCTATGGTTTTATTGGTAGCCAGTACACCGCCAAAGGCAGATATAGTATCGGCCTGGAATGCCTTGAGGTATGCATCTTTTACCGAAGTGCCGGTAGCCACACCACATGCGTTGGTATGTTTGATGATAACGAAAGCCGTTTCACCTTCAAACTCTTTTACCAGGTTTACCGCTGCATCAACATCTACCAGGTTGTTATAGGAAAGTTCTTTACCGTTGAGTTGTTCAAACAGTCCGTCAAGGTCGCCATAGAAAGTTCCTTTCTGATGAGGATTTTCCCCGTAACGAAGTACACGTCCCTGCTGGTAACTTTTTTTATAGCTTGGTATCTGAAACTCGTTGTTGAAGTAATTAAATATAGCGGAGTCGTAATGCGATGTAACATCAAATGCCATCGCTGCAAACTTCTTGCGGTCTGCTAAATCAGACGTGCAGTTCTTCGCCTGCAATAACGCCAGCAATTCGCTATACTGATTGCGTGACGCGACAATAAGCACATCGTTAAAATTCTTGGCTGCACCACGAATGAGAGAGATGCCACCTATATCTATCTTCTCAATAATGTCTTCTTCCGATCCGCCTTTGGCAACCGTTTCCTCGAATGGATACAAGTCTACAATCACCAGGTCTATCGGA
>CAMLLI010000201.1 GCA_946480685.1 uncultured Flammeovirgaceae bacterium
ACAACGGACTGGCTAGATGGAATGCGTATGATATCGTTTTCAGAGCCGCACGTTTTGAAAATGGCAAGCTTACCGAAAACGCAATGTTAACCATGTACTTCAATGGTATAAAAGTGCATACAGATAAAACGATTCAGCAGGTGTGGGGTGGGCCTAACTCCGGTATAGATGGAGGCAACGATGGTGGTAAAGGTATAACCGATACACCGGGTGGCTTGAAACTGCAGGCCGAAGGTCACGATGTACTCTTCCGTAACATCTGGATCGAGCCGCTCGATCTCAAAACAGCGCATACTGATTTCTAGAAGTCGCGTCCTGTGTTGTGACGAAACGCAAGCAGCAGCATTCTATAGCCGGAACATGAACGGGATATTTTAAGTGTTGCACCAGATACAAAATATCTGAGACATGCGTTTAAGAGATATAGTACACAACCTTGATCGCGTATGAAACCTTCCATACTGATTCTCTTTTTGATCGCGGCATTTACCGGACGATCAGCCGCGTATCCCATTGACCCGAGGCCGTTGCGCAAGCTCATTATCGAGAGCGAATACATTGTGATCGGTCATGTAAAGGAAGTATATGATCGGAAGGGCAGGAAAAACTCTTTCGCGTCTGCTGTAGCGCGCATCGAAGTGCGCGAGGTGTTAAAGGGCTCGATTAAAAGTATACTCATTGAAGTACCGTACGAACCGAACATGATTTGTCCGGCACCACCCCGGTATAAAGCGGGCAGCGAAGTTGTAGTTTTTCTTGACAAAGGAGAGAAGGGTATGTTTGAGACACACGCGTTGTCATACGGTGCGCGTGAAGTAACATTACCCGATATAGCCGTGTATCGCGATCGCATTCGTGAGATGCAACAGATACTTGCCATCACAGATGCTGATCAGCAATTTTTCGAAACGACCGAATGGCTGGTGAAGTGTGCCGAACACGAAGCCACGCGTTGGGACGGAGTATATGAGCTTTCACCCGAAAGTGATTTCATGTCGTACTACGCGCGGTCGGAGCAGCTTCCGTTCAAGTATATGCTAGCCCAGGAACAAAAGCAACGACTCAGAAATGCACTGCTGGCAACAACCGTGAAAGGGTATAGCGACTTTGGTTTGGTTGACCTGGTATACCTGGGCAACGAAGAAGTGGTGAGCCGCTACCTGCTGGATGGATTGAATAAGTTACCCCAGGAACACCTTTGGTATGCCGGTGAGTATATGAAGCGGTTAAACTACACGCGCGGTTCGCAGCAATTGGACACGCTCATTGCTTCCTTTGAAGAGAAACAATTTGAACAGGGTAAGGCTGACGAACTGAAGACGATCGTGCAGGAATTTATAGCACTGGTCGATCGGTGATATTTCACACAACACACGCTGCGATAAATATGATGCATGTGTCCACATATATAGGGCTGGTATAAAATTTGAGTATATACCCCTTCATCAAAAAATAATAAGCATTTCACTATATCGTATACATTGCTGGCGGGTTTTTACTAATTTAGCATCAACCTGTGTGTATGCTTATGAAAAAGACCCTTATCCGTTCGGCTATTATTTTTGTTTTTATCCTGATCTCATCTTTTGCTTTTGCTCAACAGAACCATTATGTAGTTGTTGGTGTGTTCGCTGTAGAAAGTAATGCGCAAAAGTTTACAGGCTATGTACGAAGCCAGCGATTCAATGCCGGCTATGGACTGTACAAAAAACAAAAACTGTATTATGTATATGTGATGAAGACCGCTGATCGCAATGCCGCCCAGGTGGAAATGCGAGGTCTTCATAAAGAAACAGAGTTCAAAGATTCGTGGGTGTTCTCCGGTATATTGGAAGGTGGCGAAGATCTGCCGCTTGAGACTGAACCTCCAGTTGTTGAAGAGACAACTCCGGTTGTTGAAGAACCCCCTGTAACACCCCCGCTACCAACACCCGATACAACAGCCACTGCGAATACTCCAACCGTGGCAACAGCAGAGCCAACCGATAGTGTAGGCGAAGAAGTACCGGCCGCACCACCGACTGTTATAAAAGGTAAATTATTCAAGTTTACGATTCAGACAGATGATGGTAAACCTGTGAAAGGTGAAATTCACAATGTTGATTTCAGAAGAGGGCGTGATCTCGGTATCTACAAAACCAATCAGTATATAGATATAACGCGTCCGTCCACGCGTAACAATCCGTTGTCGCTGGTGTGTGGTATTTTCGGATACAAGGAAATTGTAAAGATGCTTGATTACGATAACCCGGCATTTATGGAAAGCAAAGCGTTTCAGGATGGAAATGGTGCATGGGTAATTCCGTATCAGCTGGAACGCATGAAGAAAGGAGATGTATCGGTGATGTATCACGTGTCATTCTATAAAGATGCCGTGGTGATGTTGCCGCCATCAAAATCGGAAATGGATGAGCTGGTAAATATGATGACCGACAACCCGGAGTATAAGATCACCATACACGGTCATTGCAACGGCAGCAACTCGCGCAAGATCATTGCACTTGGTCCTTCTAAAAATTACTTCTCAACGCAGGGATCTTCAGAAATTACCGGCAACGCGAAAGAGCTCTCGAAGTTGCGCGCACAAGCCGTTCAGAATTACCTCATCGATCATGGTATCGATAAATCCCGTACGCAGATATATGCCTGGGGTTCACAGAATATGCTCGCACCGGAAACCGGTCCGAGTGCCAAGCTGAACGATCGCATCGAGATCGAGATCACGGCAGACTAAATATATACCTTACTATATAGAAGAACAGTTTGACAACGGTAAGTATTCTGGGATGTGGATGGCTGGGAAAACCGTTCGCTGCAACACTGGTAAAGGAAGGATATAGAGTTAACGGATCAACCACGCAGGAAGCAAAAGTTTCTGAGCTTGCTGCGCTGGGTATCAAGCCGTTTGTAGTAACATTCAATCCGCAGGCGTCCGGCAATAACATCGCTGACTTTTTTCAGTGTGATATACTGGTGATCAGTATACCGCCCCGCATACGTACTACGCAGCCGGAAGTATATCTTTCGCAACTGGAGCAGGCGGTTCAACATGCTGCGCAGGCTCGTGTGCAGCATATACTATATATCAGCTCCACCGCGGTGTACCCGGATGTAAATCGTATTGTGACGGAAGACGATGCCGACCCGGAATCGTACATCGTAAAAGCTGAAGCAATCATCCGGTCGTTTGGCAGTACTACAATTATTCGGTTTGGTGGTCTCGTAGGACCAGCCCGTCACCCGGGAAGATTTTTGGCTGGCAAGAAAGATCTGTCCGGTAAAAATACGCCCGTCAATATTATTCATCAGCACGATTGTATCGGTATAATGAAGCGCATCATTGAGCAAAAGGTGTGGGGAGAAGTCTTTAATGCCTGTGCCGATGAACATCCTGCGCGCGAAGCGTTCTACACGCAGGCAAGTGCGGCCCTGAACCTCGAGCCACCCCGCTTTGTTGCTGATGACAGTACTCCCTATAAAATTGTGAGCAGTGAAAAAGTAAAGCAGCGGCTTGGGTATACTTTTGTATATGCCGACCCGATCGCGATGATCGGTAAAGAGCCAATAGAAGAACGTTAACACAACGTTGAGACATAAGCTGTCGGTACAGCCGGTTTAGATATAGTCTGGAAAAAGTTTGTATCACCCTGTCCATTTTACCATCACGTTTATGAAAAGAAGAAAATTTATTGGCATAACAAGTACTACATTTGTAGGATTGAATTTACCTATAGCAGCAAGCGACATGAGTATAACAGCAGAAACAAACAAGCGCAAAATTCTGATCTTCGGTGGTGGTTATAACGCTACATTCATCCGGTATATGGCAAGTCTTACAGGCAAGCCGATGCCACGTCTTTGCTTTCTGCCAACGGCATCTGCTGATAGTCCGTTTGGAATTGCCAACTGGTTTGAGACCTGTGCTCCGCTGGATGTAAAACCATTTGTGCAGCGCTTGTTCATCAGCAGCTATAATCAGAAACTTTCATTTGAAGAAGTGTTGCTGAGCATGGACGGCATCGTGGTGGGCGGAGGCAACACGTTGAACATGATGGCCATCTGGAAGGCACAAGGTATCGATACCATACTTCGCCAGGCGTGGGACAAAGGTATAGTGCTGGCCGGCGGCAGTGCCGGATCGTTGTGCTGGTTTGAGCACGGCACCACCGATTCGCGCCCCAAAGATATTTCGAAAGTGGAATGCCTCGGGTTTATCAAGGGAAGTCATTGTCCACATTATGATTCAGAACCTACGCGCAGACCATTGTATCATTCCTATATCCAGTCGAAACAATTCAAGCCGGGCTATGCCTGCGATGATCAGGCTGCGATATACTTTGAAGACAACGAAGTAAAGAAAGTAGTCGCCTTGCGGGAGGAGAGTAATGCTTACTATGTTTACGAAGAGAACGGTGAAGCGAAGGAACGCAAACTGGTAAAAGAGATAATCAAATAAATCAGGGTATATATACCGGATATAGTAATTGAATAGTGCATGGATATTGCTGCTTTAAAACAGGAATTAGTGTTCAGTACATCCCGCAGCAGTGGTCCGGGCGGGCAGAACGTGAACAAGGTAAATACCAAGGTAACGTTGAAGTTTGATGTTGCCGGTTCAGCTGTACTCACCGAAGAAGAGAAACAAATTATAACTGATAAACTTGGATCGCGTATTACAACGGAGGGGGTACTGGTGCTGGTGTCGCAAGACAAACGCTCGCAGTTGGACAATAAAGAAGCCGTGCGTGAAAAGTTCGCCAAGCTGATCGCGAAAGCTTTTGAAAAGAAGAAAGCCCGAAAAGCCACCAAGCCGTCCAAAGCCTCTGTAAAAGAACGCATCGATACCAAGAAGCGCCATGCGGAAAAAAAGAAATGGCGAAGAGGAACCGATGAGTAATCACTAACCGCTACTTGATCATGATCCGGAAAATGCCGTGCCTCCTGTATTCGTTCACTAATCTGCAACGGGCATTCCTATGGTAGATTTTATCCGAAAATACCCGGCAACGCTTAGCCTCATCGTTGTAAACATGGCCGTGTTTCTATGGATGTACCTGCAAACGGGCACACTCGATGAACCCACGTGGCTGCTTCATTCCCTACAACACGGTGCCTTGTTCAATCCCTATACTTTAAAAGACGAATGGTATCGTATACTTACCTCCATGTTTATGCACGGACACTTGCTGCACCTGGCCGTAAACATGAGTGCATTGCTGTTTACCGGCAGCGAGCTGGAGGAAGTAGTAGGCACCGCTAAATTTCTATGGGTATATTTTATAACCGGTATAGCGGCAGCATTCAGCAGTTTATACTGGAATTTGTTCACGGTTGGTGTGGGTGCATCCGGAGCGTTGTTCGGTTTATTTGGCTTCTCGATTGTAGTGCATATATACTATAGCCGGCAACAAAAACTACCCATCATGCCGGTGCTTGTCAGCTTCATCGTATTCCTCGTTGTCAATACTATTTTCTCGCAGGCATTGAATGGTGACCATGCAGCTCACTTTGGTGGTCTCCTTACGGGAATTGTGTTGGCTTTTTTTACAATCATCATTTCAAAGTCATTTCACAAGGTTGCCGTGGAATATATAGCGGCAGCGCTCTTGCTACTGGTGTTTTTTGCCATGCCGCGTTACCAGGTTCATTATTTCGATTTCTACCAGCAGGTACTTGCAGCAGAAGATTCCACCAACAGTATATTTGATAAGAAGAATCTTTCTGACGAAGCTTTTGCCAACGCGTTTAAGGAAAACACAATGCTGTGGGATTCCGCACTTGCCAGTCTTAATGGTCAATCCTATATACCCGAAGCGTTACAAAGCGATACATTCAAGTTGAGACGATATCTGAACCTGCGCAGACTGGAAGGTATATTTCGCGTGTCGATGATCGAACGTGAATCCTATGTATACCTCGACAGCATTGAACTGATGCAGGATTCGCTGCAGCAGTATATTTCACTTGATTACCCGTTGTCGATGGCACATGTGCGAGTAAAGAAAGAAGAGCCGGAGCCTGATAAAGCGCCACCCATGGAGATGATCAAAGTATGGTACGACCACAATTGGGAAGAGATACCGGGGCCGCCTGCCAGTTATTATCGCATCGGCGCACGCGATTCACTCGGTCGCTGGCAGGGTGCAGTGCGTGATTTCTATATAAGCGGTGCTATACAAATGAAAGGCACCTATAAAGACGACAAGCGCGATGGCGTGTTTATATATTACTCCGATCATAAAACCTATACATCGGCAGGCCGCTATAGAAATAATCGCAGCATCGGTAAATGGGAAACGTATCACAACAATGGTCGCCTGGCCAGCGAAGTATACTATACCGATCGTTATTTCCTGAAAAGCCTGTGGGACTCTGCCGGCCATCAATGGGTAAAGGATGGCGCAGGGCGTGAGATACAGCGATACGCCAACGGTGTGGTAGCCGCAGAAGGTGAATATAGAGACGGGTATAAAGAAGGCTACTGGTATGGTCGTCATGAAAATGGAGACATGTATTATGAAGAGAATTATCACCAGGGAAGACTCGTTCACGGAAGATCGCGAAGCCTGAAAGGGGAGAGTGTAGTATATGATGCGAGCAGCGAATACCCGTTACCCGAAGGCGGATATAAAAAACTGAATGCATATCTGCGCGAAGAAGCGGGCAAGATCAACAGCTCCGTGAAAGGAACTGTTCGATTGTCCTTTCGCGTTACCACCGATAAAGTACTTGCTGATATAGAAGTAGAAAGCAGTGTATCGCCCGAGCTTGACGAGAAAGCCAAAGAAATTTTACGTAACGGACCGGCCTGGATTCCGGCAAGAGAACACGGCCAGAAGGCTGTAGAGGGATATAGCGCAGTGTCTATTGATTTTTAATGGAATCGCCAGCCACTATATACTGAATCTGTGGGTATATTTGCACCCGATTAATAGAATAGCATCCTATGAGACTAGGACAATTAGCCCGGAAACTGGCAATAATACCTGCCGAAATCGTTGACTTCCTTGCCACGAACAATATCCGGATCGATGAAAGCACCAATACACGGCTCGAACACGAGCAGCTTATGCTGGTGATAAATCATTTTGCTCCTGCGCGTGCAGAAGAGTTTAATACGCCTGCTGCCGATGAGACGCAAGATATACCGGAGGAAACAAACTCACCACGAGTTGAGGTCGTAGTGCCGGAAACAATTATACCGGAGCCAGTTATAACCGTACAGGAT
>CAMLLI010000202.1 GCA_946480685.1 uncultured Flammeovirgaceae bacterium
ACGCGAATGTATATCTTCTTCCTATCCAATATATACCCTACGGCCCAGCACGTCAGCATGAAAAAGAGGGCGAAGAGGAAGGATGCGTGAATCGGACTCGCTATAGCTCCGAATATATCCCGGTAGAACCAGCGTTGAAGGCTTGCATCTCCTACAGGAATGAGATATAGGGTTATCAGCAATAGTTCAGATAGTAAATATATAAAGAGGGGGTTTCTTCCGAAGACAACAAAGAAGTATGTCCATTTCTGGCGCTTCTCTATTTCGATGATGAACATCAGGGTCGGGAGTATCAACAGATCCAGCCCTACAGTTAATAGCACGAACGAGCTCGTCCAGATTTTCTTGTTGATGGGGAAAACCATATTCCACGTAAGTGCCAGCAAGATGAGTACTGCACCGGCCATGAGCAATTTGGAAATCGTTTCGTATGTATTGCCTTGCTTGCGGATATAGTCGCCTGCTATATAGCCGAAGATTACGTTTACTACCGAAGGCAGCGTACTTAATATACCTTCCGGATCGAACGGCACCCCTTCACCATGATATAAATGCTTCTCACCCAGCAGGTAGAAATCAATCGCATTACCCCAATATCCGGTCAGGCTATACGGATCGTTGGGATCACCATTCATATATAGCAACAACCAATATCCTAACAATATAACGGCACTAAACACAACGGCAACTTTCTTCGAACTATAATGCAGAACCACCGAGGCAACGAGGTAACAAAGCGCTATGCGCTGCAATACTCCGAGAATGCGCGTTGTGCTGATAGGCTTAAACGCACCTGCTTCAAAATCGTAGAACGGGAACCAGTACAGTAAATATCCCAACAGGAAAATGATGAGAAATCGCTTGAGCGTTTTCTGCCAGAATATAGTATCGCCCAAAGCTTCATATTTATACATAACGAATGCCATGGCATTACCAACAGCAAACAGGAAAGACGGGAATACTAAATCGGTAGGCGTAAATCCATGCCAGCGGGCGTGCATTAATGGAGCGTATGCTATACTCCAGTCTCCCGGGGAGTTAACAATGATCATGAAACATACCGTCATGCCCCGAAACACATCGAGCGCCAGGAAACGTTGATTTTCTGCCATAGCGAGTAAAAAGATTTAGGTCTATGCTAAACTCCTTTAAATTTATGAGAGCTCCAAGCACACACGTACACATTTTCACAAAATATACCGGTATGCATAGCGAAGCAAACCAGTATATACAGCCAGATACCTGCTATACCCCTACTTCAATTTATCGTTTTGCTGGTGGCGGTCCTTATCACGCTGTGTTTTTTTCTCCAGGTTCTTATGAAACGCTTCTGTGAGATTTACGCCTGTTTGATTGGCCAGACAAATGACTACCCATAGAACATCGGCAAGTTCATCTCCCAGGTCTTTGTTCTTATCGGATTCTTTCTCCGACTGTTCACCATAACGTCTGGCCATGATGCGCGCCACCTCTCCCACTTCTTCGGTAAGTATAGCCATATTGGTAAGTTCATTAAAGTAACGCACACCAGTGGTGTTGATCCACTCGTCTACCTTCTGCTGGGCTTCCTGTATAGTCATGTATATTTTATAAAAGTATTATTGAGAAATCTATAGGCTATATCGCTATATCATTTTGCAAGTTCTTCAAAGTCTATATCAAGCACTTCATAGTTTCGCCAGCCTATAAAATCAAAGTGCCACCACTCGGAGCTGTTTACTTTAAAGCCTTGCTTTTCCATTACCTGTATAATAAGGGCACGGTTCTTACGCGCTTCCGGATCTTTAATGGGAGTTTTAGGCCACGCTTCTTTTTGAAACGAATCATATCCCGTAGGCATCTTGAGTTCTTCACCGGTTTTCAGGTTAATGATCGTCATATCAATCGCGCATCCGCGATTGTGGCGCGAACCTCTGTAGGGTGAAGCTACATAGGTGGTATCTTTATATACCTCATAAAATTTCACCGTGGCTTTATAGGGCCGGTAAGCATCGAATATCTTTATACCCAAACCTTGCTTCTGCAATTCGGCCTGCGCACGTTTTACAGCATTGGCAACAGGTTTGCGCGCATACGCTTTGGCGAGATTATATATTTTCTCACCGGTAAAGTTATTCGTTGTTGCATAGCGAATGTCGAGTACAATGCCCGGTATATATTGTTCCAGGTCGATGAGTTCCTTCTTCGGGTTCTGTTTTATACTCGCCTGGTATTCTTTCAGGTTTGTTACCTTCAACCCATATTTATACTGTGCCTGTGTTGTTATCGCAAACAGCATGGCCACTATGATATATACTGTCTTCATCATTTTAAAAGTTGTTGATACAGGTTCGTGTTCTCTTCGTCAAAACAACAAAAGATAACTTCACGGATCGAATCGTTCGACTGCAAAAACTGCTGAACGGTTGCGATCGCTATTTCAGCGGCTCGTCTTTTCGGAAAGCCATATATACCGGTGCTGATGTTGGGAAAAGCAATTGTACTGATGTTATGTTCAACGGCCAGTTGCAATGAGTTACGGTAGGCATTGCCAAGCAGCTGTTCTTCGTTATTACTGCCACCGTTCCAAACCGGTCCAACGGTATGGATAACATGTTTCGCTTTCAAATTACCTCCTGTAGTAATTACAGCTTCTCCGGTTTTACAGCCACCTTGTTTGTTGCGTATCTGCTTACACGCTTCCAGGATATGTGGACCACCGGACCGATGTATTGCACCGTCTACGCCACCACCTCCCAACAGACTGCTATTGGCTGCGTTTACAATAGCATCAACCTGCAGCTTTGTTATATCTCCTTGTATCAGTTTTACACGACTCATACTTTGTTCTTGGTATCGATGATGATGGTTACAGGTCCATCGTTAAGCAGACTTACTTTCATGTCGGCACCAAACTCTCCGGTTTGTACAGGTTTACCCAAAGCAGCTTCAACGGCTGCTACAAATTTCGTATATAAAGGTATAGCAATATCCGGCTTGGAGGCTTTCAGGTATGATGGTCTGTTACCCTTCTTCGTACCGGCATGAAGTGTAAACTGACTTACAACAATAATATCGCCTCCATCTTCTTTTACACTTACATTCATCACACCGTCTGCATCATTGAAGATGCGCAGGTTGACAATCTTTGTCGATAGCCAGTCTATATCTTCCTGCGTATCGGCATCTTCTATACCTACTAATATCAGGAGTCCTTTATTGATAGATGCTTTAACCTGGCCTTCGATGGTTACGGAAGATGATGTGACGCGTTGAACGACTGCGAGCATTTTGATGGTAAGATTAGAATATTTAAAGATTGAAAGATTTCAAAATTCAAAAATTGAAAAATTGTAAATGCTGTGATAACCTCATTTACTTTTTAAAAATAGAAAAATTAAGGCAATCAGAATTGCTGGAGGTCTTTGGATTCGTGGATGTGGGTGCCCTTTTGCTCTTGTGAAGCGAAGTGTAGCATGGCGCGGGCAACGTTGGCTGAATCTATAGCCTTATATTTTTTCGGAATGAGGAATCCGAAAATTTTATAGAAGATCCTGGCGGCATCTTCACCAGTGCGTTGTTCGGAACGATCGCCTAGTAATAGCGAAGGTCGGAATATATGTGTGGCCTCGAAGTGTTCCTTCGTAACAGCTTCTTCTATCTCGCCCTTCACCTGGTTATAGTATATAGATGAATTTTTATCAGCACCCAACGCCGATACGAGCATATACTGTTTAGCTCCGCGTTGTTTCCCCGACTTAGCCAACAGCAACGGGTAGTAAAAATCTACCTGGTAGAAATTTTCTTTCGTACCAGCCTTGGCCATGGTTGTACCGAGGCAACAGTAAATGTCATCGGCAGCAAAATCGTCAAGGCTCTCGCCGAGTTTTGAGAAATCGATTTTAAGCTGAGTAAGTTTGGAATGTTGCAACGGCAAGTCCTGACGAGTGAGCGCTATAACATGACTATACCGATCGCTGTCCAGCAACAATTGAAGCAACTGACTGCCAATTAACCCCGTGCTTCCGGCAATAAGTGCTGTCTTGTTCATACTGACGCCACCCGGGATTTTTCCCAGGCTATAAATTTTTCGATCTCACCGCTAAACGATGTAAAGACCGACATCAATATACCTATATCATCGGTGAGTCCAACTGCCGGTAATAAATCAGGAAGAAAATCGATCGGGTTAACAAAGTATATAACTGCTGCAGTGAGCAAAAGCAAAGGCTTCCACGGTATCTCACGGTAGTGTCCTAAAGCATAGGCCTTCAGCAATCTGCCAAGCGTAAAAAATTTTTCTTTTACATCACCGGCCTTTACGTCTTTCCAGTTTACGGAGCGAAGTTTAAATGCCAGTTTGGATACGAGCAGCACCAGTCGTCCTTTTTTTCCAAGGATACCAGAAGCCTTATTCACTGCCATGTCGAAGAAAACATTTTTAGCCATAGGCATGCTGTTTAGTTCCCAGACAAACAAAAAAGTATGCCTAGAAAGTTCGTTGAATTTCTTTTTTGAGCTCCGTGAGTGCGTGTGCTATAGGATCAACAGGTTTGTTGATCGACTTCTCGAAAATCTTTTTAGAAAGCTCAATGCTGGTAGCCTCCACGTTCATCTCACTGGAAGAATCGTTTATGGTAACGATTAAATCTTCCTTGGCGCTTTTAATGAGACTCCATACTTCTTCGCTCATATATACCTGCTGCGAGGCATTGTGATTGTATTCATTCCTGATCTCCGACAACAGCAACTGGTGGAAGTCGCGGGCCGGCATTCCGGAAGTGTTGAGTCTTATAAGCAGGTTTTGAGGTGAGATACGTTCGAGGAAAAGCGTCATTCGTTCGTATGCCTGCAAGCGACTTGGCAGCACTGTTTCTATGCTTCGTCCGCGCACTTCCAGTTTTTTCATTTCAATTTCCTTTTGAATAAACGTACGTACCAGCAGGTACGCTGCATATAAAACAACGGAGGCGGGAATCAGAATCTTACCGAATTCAATAAGGGCGTTCATAAATTAAATCTTCTGTAAAAATGTTAACTTTAAAGGTTAAAGGACAAATCTATGCAGGGAGAAAGATTAAAAGAATATCTGCTTCAGATTGCGGGTCAAATTAATGAAAAAACCGAACTGGAGGATATTTACCAACAACTAGCATTGCTGGATGATATCGACCGTGCAGAAGTTGAAGAGAAAGAAGGTGAGGTTATCGCTCATCAAGACGTTGTGCAGCAATCAAAGGAATGGTTAAAATAATCTGGACGAAACGAGCATTCAAACAGTTTGAACGGGCAATTAAATACATTCGTGACGAGCAGGGACTGGTTTACGCACGAATCGTTCATCAAAAATCATCGAATCAATAAGTCTTCTGGAATCTCAGCCCTTTCTAGGGCCACGCGAACCCGTGTTGCTCCATAAGAAATCTGAATACAGGTTTCTTATCGTATGGAGTTATAAAATCATTTATAAAGTCGACAACAAAAAAATCGTTATTTCGCGATTGTTCCACACTTCCATGAACCCTGACCGATTGAGGGGTGTTTAAGGAGCCAGAACCTTAGGTGTAAATTTATGTTCGACAATATTCAACCTGTTACTATTTCGCCCCGAGCTGCCGGGGAAATCCTGAAGATTATGCAGACTAAAAATATTCCGGAAGGATATGGTCTGCGGGTCGGGGTTAAAGGTGGCGGCTGCGGAGTATCGCTGCTCATCGGGTTTGACAAACAGAAGGAGACCGATATAGCGTACACAATATCAGGTATACCGGTATATATTGACAAACGTCACACGATGTATATCATTGGGAAGGAAGTTGATTTCTTCGAGGGTGAAGACGCACGCGGGTTTATGTTTGTCGATCCGAAGCAATCAGAAGTGAAGGAGAATACATAATCCAATTACACAAAGCGAACAAAGAAGACGCAGACGTTCACAAAGGCTGGTGCAAGATGAGTATATATACAGTTGGACATTCTACGCATGAGTTAACGTATTTTTTGAAACTCATTCAAATGCATCAGGTCAATTGTCTCGTGGACGTGCGAAGTGTTGCTGCCAGCAGCTATAATCCACAGTTTAATAAAGATACATTGTCGGTATTTCTCAAAGACAACGGTATTACCTATCTACATTTTTCAAGGGAGTTTGGCGCGCGACAAACGGCTAAAGAATTATTGGACAATACTGGTCAGCTTGATTTCGAAAAGGTTCATCATGCATCACATTTCAAACAAGGTATCGAACGACTAAAGCAAGGTGCTGTTAAAGGGTATATAATAGCATTGATGTGCGCAGAAAGCGAACCGTTGGATTGCCATCGTTTTGGAATGGTATCTACTGCACTGGTGCGTGACGATATAGATGTACTTCACATTATGAAAGATGGCTCTGTAAAAACTCACCACGAGTTGGAGAAGGAGCTTATTAAAAAGTATGAAAAGAAATTACCGCAGCCGGATATATTTACAACCAACATAACACCGGAAGAACAACTGAAGGTTGCGTATAAACTTCAGAACAAAGATATTGCTTATTCTCCGGGTGAACTCGACTAGATCATCGTTTTTAAGTTTAGCTTCATGAAAGTAAATATTGTCGGGGCATCCGGAAGTGGTGTAACAACATTGGGTGAGCAGCTGTCGCTGAAACTGAATATACCTTACTTTGATAGTGATTATTACTATTGGGAGCCATCTGATCCTCCCTTCACTATTCGTAGAGATCCCGTAAAACGAAACACAATGCTTCAGCGAGATATAGCGCAGCATAAAGACTGGTTGCTGGGAGGTTCCTTTATAAGTTGGGGAGATGAATGGTTAACAGCCTTTGACCTTGTGGTTTTTCTATGGATACCACCGGCTATACGAGTAGAGCGATTGAAACAACGGGAATTAGAACGCTATGGTAACGTAATCTATACCGATGCCGAACGGAACAAATTGTTTAACGAGTTTATCGATTGGGCTTCCGGTTATGATTCGGGCATAGCACGCGGCAGAACTTTGCAGGCGCATGAAGACTGGCTGAAGAAATTAAGCTGCCCCGTTGTAGAAATTCGTGGGGATAGTTCTGTGGAAAGCAGAGTGCAAGTTGTAATGCAGGCCATCCTTGGTTCTGCTCACGACTAAGAGTTATTTTTTTCCCGCTGATATCGCAGATTTTCGCAGATATACTTTATCATTTTTATCTGCGATTTCTATGGTTCATGCAAGTAAGTGTTTGTAGTTTTCTTGGTAAGAG
>CAMLLI010000203.1 GCA_946480685.1 uncultured Flammeovirgaceae bacterium
GTCGTACAAACCGACACACTGAAATCGTGGACGCAATTCAACGGAGATATATACCCGACTTTCTCCGGAACGGCAATCTATAGTCTTGCGTTTGATAAACCTGTTTCGCAGCCACAGCAATGGTTGCTCAAGCTTGGCAAAGTAAAAGAAACGGCTGCGGTATATCTCAACGGTAAATATATCGCTACGCTGATCGGTCCGGTATACCAGGTTGCTATCGATCCGGCTATGCTGCAAAGTAAAAATATACTGGAAGTGCGCGTGTCCAATCTCATGGCAAATCGCATCGCTGATCTGGACAAACGAAAAGTATTCTGGAAGAAATTTTACAACGTCAATTTTCCATCGCGTAAACCGGAGAATCGTGTGAACGGCATCTTTGATGCTTCCCACTGGCAGCCTCGCGAATCAGGGCTCATCGGTCCCGTCATGCTACAGGCTTTGGAAACGCAGCAGCCCTAAAAACCGGATTTTTCCGGTACTTCAAACGTTTTAGGAGCGGTATAGTGCAGGATAGTTCCGGGCATAACGGGAGGTAAATTCATGTTACGCGCAATCGATTGCATCACCAAATCAACCTCCTATGAAAAAATGTCTATCTATTCCGATCAGATCATCCCTCGATCTGTTTGTCGCATGCTTCCTCATTTTCTGCATGAGTATCTCTACCGCTCAGGCGTATCAGACACGCGTGATCAAAGGGCAGATACTTTCATCAGATGACAACACTCCGCTGCCGGGTGTGAATGTACTTGTAAAAGGTACAGCCAACGGTACAGTTACCGATGGTGATGGTAATTATTCCATCGAAGTACCCAATGCCGATGCTATACTGGTCTTCAGTTCCATCGGGTATGCCACCACCGAAATAACAGTAGGTGGTCAATCATCCATCAACCTGTCACTCAACCCCGATGTTACTTCGTTAACGGAGGTTGTTGTGGTAGGATATGGTAGTGTAAAGAAGAGCGATGTAACGGGAGCTTTGTCGTCTGTATCGGCTGAGCAGTTACGCGCTATACCGGTGCAAAGTATATCGCAGGCCATGCAGGGACGCGCGGCCGGAGTAGATATAGCACAGAACAGTTTTCGTCCTGGTGACAACCCGGTGATCCGTATACGTGGTAACCGTTCACTCATCGGTGGTAACGATCCGCTCATTGTACTCGATGGTATACCGTTACCCGAAGGTTCCAGCATCAACGACTTTAGTCCAAGTGATGTTGAATCTATCGAGATATTGAAGGATGCATCATCCACCGCTATATATGGTTCGCGCGGAGCCAACGGTGTTGTACTGGTAACTACCAAGAAAGGTAAAGCTGGTAAAGCTAAAATTACCTACGATGGTTATTATGGAGTATCCTCTCCGTTGTCGGAAATCGACATGAAAACCGGAGGCCAGCATGCTGAGATGCGCAGAGAAGCATTGCGTAACAATGCTGGCTTTGTATACACCGTACCGTGGGCCGATGTCAATCAAGACTTCGCTGCTTTCAGTCCTTCTGATATAGAGATGTGGAACTCTGTAGCTGACGGTTACCAATGGCAGGATCGTGATGCCAGAATACCGGTGATGCGACCGGTTACGGCAGAAGAACGCGAAGACTTTGAAAGTTACTATGCGCAGTATGCATATCGTTATCCGGAAGGAACAGCTTCGCGTACGGCCGAGATACAAACCAAACTTGATAACCTGCGCGCATTACTGGACGATCCTAATTTGCAGATACCGGTATATAATCCCGAAAAAGTACGATCAACAGATTGGGGTGATCTTGCGCTACGCACCGGGCGTAAACAAAGTCACCAGTTCAGTGTAGCCGGTGGAACGGAAAATATAGGTTTATTCTTTGGTGCCGGATACTATAACGAAGAAGGTATACAGAAAGGACAGGACTTCGAACGCTTCAATGCGAAAGTAGGACTCGACTACCAGGTAAATGATATACTGAAAGTTGGAGGTACCATCACCGGAACACTCTCTACACAGAACTATGGATCACCGCTATATTTCAGAGCGATAGGACAGTTGCCGCTGGCTATTCCATACGATGCAACCGGCAAGATCATTTTTCAACCCGGCGGTGATCCGCTGATATTTAGTCCGCTCAATGAAATTGATGATTTCATAGACGACCGAAGAACATCACGTGTGTTTGGAAGTTACTATGCCGACCTCAAGCTGTTCAAGGGATTTCGTTACCATGTAAATATAGGTACTGATTTAAAAGAGTATAGAAGAGGCCGCTACCAGGGATCGTTCACCTCTGATAGAAGGGGCGGTACATCATGGGCCGAGTATAACCAGGAAAACCGTTTCACATGGGTTATGGAAAACCTGCTCTTCTATGATAAACAGATTGGTGACAAGCACAACATTGGTTTAACAGCCATGTATAGTATGCAGAAAGATCGCTTCGAGTCTTCACTCACCAACGTTGCTAATTTACCATACGAGTCGCAGCTATACTATAATTTAGGATCCACCAACGCTTCAGGTCCGGATGCATTTGCCAGTGATTTCTCCGAGAAAGTAATTCTGTCCTATATGGCGCGTGTGAATTACTCTTTACTCGATCGTTACCTGGTAACCCTGACCGGTCGTTATGATGGATTGTCTCCGTTAGCCAAGGGAAATAAATGGGGATTCTTCCCATCGGCATCCATCGCCTGGAAGATCCACCAGGAACCATTCATGAGCAGTGTAACATTCGTGGATGAATTGAAACTACGCATTGGTTATGGTGAGGTTGGTAACGCAGGTGTACCACCGTATCTCGCCAAGGGAAGATTGAACAAAGTTCCGTACGTGTGGGGTGAGACACCTGCATGGGGATATGCTCCGCTATATATACAGAACCCGAACCTGCGCTGGGAGGGAACACGATCACTCAATGCCGGTATAGATTTCGGACTGATCTCGGGAAGAGTTACCGGTACACTGGAAGTATACCAGCAAACTACCGATGACCTGATGATGTGGAGACAATTGCCAACGGCTTCCGGATTCTCCTCTATACTTGAAAATATAGGCAAAGTAAGAAACCGCGGTATTGAAGTTGCATTGAATACAGTAAATATAGATGCCGGTAATGGGCTCAAGTGGGAGACGAGTATAATTTTCTCCAAGAACAACGAAGAGTTGCTTGAACTATATGGCGGAACGAACGATGACCTTGGAAACCGCTGGTTCATCGGACATCCTATAACAACCTATTATGATTGGCAACCAATCGGTGTATGGCAAACAAATGAAGCCGATGCAGCCGCTGTCTATAAAAGAATTCCGGGACAAGGCAAGATCCAGGATCAAAGCACGGATAATGATGGCGATGGTATAAAAGATGGTCCTGATGGTGTGATCAATGCCAACGATCAGGTTATACGCGGAAACAACGTGCCCGACTGGACAGGCAGTATTATGAACAAAGTCTCCTTCAAGAATTTCGAATTGTCGTTCATGCTATATACCCGTCAGGGATCAACGATCGCGAGTGGTTATTACAGACCTGCTCTGGCCGGACGGTATCCGGAACCTGCTCTTGTTGACTATTGGACACCGACCAATCCAACGAATATGTATCCACGTCCTACAACAGACCAGGAGCGCATCGATTATCCGCAGGCATATTTATACCAGGACGGATCATTTGTAAAGATGCGTAACATAACATTGGGCTATACTTTCTCGCGCAACATGATATCCAAATTCAGAATGGAGAGTCTGCGGGTATATGTAACAGCCTATAATCCATTCCTGTGGAGTGACTTTAAAGGAGGCGATCCTGAATTCTATGCAAATGCTACCCGTGTAGATCGCGGTCTCAATGTACCGATCACAAACGTTGATGATCAGCTCATCGGTAATAACCTGAGTGAACGTAGTGTAGTATTTGGATTAACAGTAGGATTCTAAGAACAGTGTCACGATTAAAAAATACAGGTATGAAAAAAATAGCAATACTTTTCTTTACGGCTGTGGCACTCTTCTCATGCCATGATATGCTGGAAGAAGAAGCCGTATCACAACCTACATACGACCTCTATAATTCAGAAGCCGGTGTTGAGCAACTGGTAAATGCAGCCTATAATACATTGCGCTTTCAGTTCAACGGTGAACAAAGCTTTACCATGTGGAACTATGGCGTGGATGAATATATACAGGCAGCCGATGGTCAGAATAAATTTGTGGATGCCTATACCAACCAGTTGAACTCAACCTTTACCATGTTCCATGATGTATGGACAGCCTATTACCAGGGTATAAATACATGTAACATGGCGATGAAGCTTATTCCGGAGGTAAAGCCTGAAGGTGGTGGATTATCTACCGATCAGGGTAAAGCCAGACGAATCGGAGAAATGCGGTTTCTTCGCGGGTATTATTACTTCATGCTCGTGCAGCAATTCGGAAGTATACCGATTTCATTAACGGCCACCGAAGGTATAAATCTTGAATTTCCAAAGTCACCTGTTGCAGATGTATACGATGTTATCATCAGCGACCTGCGTGCTGCTGAAGCCGTGCTGCCACAGACGCAAGGAGATCGCGGTCGTATAACACAAGGTGCTGCACGCCACTTTCTGGCAAAGGTATATCTCACGCGCGGCAGTGCTGTAACCGATGAACGTGGACAAAAGGAAACCGATATGGACAGTGCTGCCTACTATGCTGATCTCGTCATTAACCAGGGCACGTATGCACTCCTGAATAATTATGCTGACTTATGGAATGTAGCGAACGAAGCCAGCAGCGAAGTGATTCTTTCGGCACAGTTCAATAACAATCCGTTGTTGCTCGCGAACTCGGGTAACCGTGTCCATCTATACTTTCAAATGGTATACGATGGCAAGCCGGGTATGGAACGCGATATTACCTATGGACGTCCGTTCAGAAGACTCAAGCCTACACCGTATACTATAGAAGTATTCGACCGCAAGAACGATTCACGTTTTTACAAAAGTTTCAGGACAGTATATCTCAGCAACGATCGCACGGCACCAATTACCATTCCGAAATGGGAGCAGGCCGATGCTGATGCAGGCTATGTATCACAGGCGCTCGTTGGTAAGAATAAGTTTAATGTAGGCGACACCGCTGTGATTGTTACGGTTGATAAAAACGTAAGCGATGCAGCGATCAAGTCGAAGTATTATTTGTGGATACCACAGAACAAATGGAACAATGCTGACTTCCTCACGCTGGTAAAATGGATGGACCCTACTCGCTTAGATATAGGCACTGAGTTTGCCGGCAGAGATGGTTTGATCGCGCGACTTGGTGAGACCTACCTGATTGCAGCCGAAGCGTATGGTCGCATGGGAGACTATGCCACGGCAGCCGACTATATAAATATACTTCGCGACCGTGCTGCCTATAAAGCGGGTGAAGTGAAACCGTTCCACTTCTATAAAACAGAAGGCGGTACCTACGGTGATATAAACAGTACTGCACCGGCATTACATATCGATGCAACGTATTGGGACAACAATGTTCCGCGCGAACAATACCCGGCATCGGCAAGTAGTACGGAAAGCAGATTTATACATTTTATACTCAACGAAAGAACCCGTGAGTTACTCGGAGAGCTGCACCGTTGGAATGATCTTGTTCGCACTGAAACATTTTACGAACGTGTTAAACAATTTCATTCAATAGCAGCACCCAATGTGCAGCCGTTCCATAAGCTTCGGCCTATACCACAGGCGCACCTGGAGCGTGTATTTGTAAATGGCCGACCACTTACAGGCGAAGAAAGAACACAACAACAAAACCCCGGATATTAAAGCTCTCATTTGGTTTGGTGCTTGAAGAGGTTACCCGCAAGGGTAGCCTTTTCTTTTTTGTATTTCCCTAGACAAGTTTTATATCCCCGCGTTTGACTATATACTTTTTCCTATATTGTTGTGAAACTTCATATATGGGAAACGATATACTTATAATAGGCTCCAACGGTTACGTGTCAGCTATAGGAACCAGTGACGGAGACGAACTTTGGCGCACCAAACTACGCGAAGGCTTCTTCGGAGGTTCAGGCGGCTGCGATGTCAGTGTATTGATCGAAGGCGACAAAATCTTCGCCGGCTGTGCCGGACGAATCTATGCACTCCGGGCATCAGACGGAAAAATACTTTGGGACAACGATCTGAAAGGAATGGGCTATAACCAGGTAGCACTGGCAAAAGAAGGAACCAGCGTACAGTTTATTACAAGAGTAGAGGGAAACGCAAGCAGCAGCAGTAATTCTTGAAGGGTTCGTTGCGTTTAATGAAATAAAAGAAGCCTGCTAATATGCTATCGCTTTTTATCTCCCAAAAATGGGTGTAATAGTACGACAGTATTCCAAATCCCGTTCATAGTATGTACATTCATTAGCCATATTGCATCTCTTCCACTGAGATTTAAGAACTCGAATTCGCTTGTCTTTCCCGAGCTCAATGCATTTCTTCTAAGAATTTCTAGAAAATCTTCATGGGATATTTTTTTCTCTTCGCCATTAGTTTTCAAATGGTATATATAGTGAGTGCCAACTATGGCATATATTCCATCGCTCCGCTGAATTCCAAGTAGTCCATCTCCATTCATCCCTCTTACATACCTAACAACATCAGAGTTTTCACCTCTGTAACTTTGTCCGGAATATTCGATAAGTTTATTTCGATTAATTCTGGCTTTTATATTTAGATTGTTCATCTGTATATAAATATTATTATCTAATTCTTATTGCTCCTGACTTTATAGGGTCAAAATTTTCCGGCCATATCGTACTTGCATCAAATATAGCGTTGATAAATTTTGCGTTTTCGATGCCTATACATTTCATATTAGCTCCTCTCAGATTTGCACCATCAAACTCCGCTCCGTTGACAATAGCGCCTTCCAAATTTGCATCTTCTAACACAGCATTCTGGAGCAGTGCTGCCAATGCGTTGCAGTTTTGCATATTGGCTTTAGATAAATCCGATTCTCTGAAATCTGCAGTGATTAGGATTGCAGATTCAAAGTTACAGCTGATTAATTTTGCTTTGTAAAGAAATGCACCTCGTAGATTTGAATTAAGAAAACTTGAATAAGACAGGTTTTCGTTTTCCAGTTCTGCCCTATGAAGCTCTAAATTTTCAAGTGAAACGCCGTTAAGCCGATCGTAAGGAATTTCAATATTGAAACCAGTGACACATTTAATGATCATAAAGCATGCAG
>CAMLLI010000204.1 GCA_946480685.1 uncultured Flammeovirgaceae bacterium
ATTGCCGCTGCATCATTTCCTGGAAGAAAAAGTAATTCACTATCTCACGTCACGAAAAATGCTGGAGCTGAACAAAGCCGCGTTGTTCTCCAAACTCATGCCGAAGCGCGAGCCGGTGGAGGAGTAGACTTCGTTATCCGTTATACGTGAATCGTTAGGCGTTAATCGTTACACGTTAACCGTAACAAAATCTTTCGTGTATAGTATACAAATCGTAGTCGTTAACAATAATCTACGTACTATTAACGGATAACTTATAACGTGTAACGATTAACCTATAGCAGAGCGTTCCTGCAGCCAGAGGCCAGTAACCAGTAGCCTCTTTCACCTGATAACGAATAACCTGTAACGGATAACGGATCAGTCGTATAGCAACTCATCGAGCACGGACTGAAGTTCGCGCAGCGTTTTATACTGCTGCTGTTGTTTGGCCAGCGCTATACCTTTTTCAAAAACAGCAATGGCCTGCTCGCGATTGCCAACCGATTCAAAAAGATTCCCCGCCTGGTAATAGGCCGGCAGATAGTCGGGGTAATTTTCCAGCAACGCTTTAAACTGTGTGATAGCCGTTTCAACATCCGACTTGGCATATTCCAATGCCAGTGCATAATGGTTAAACGGATCGTTTGGATCATCGTGTATAAATTGGCGGAGCTGCTCTAGTCGGTTCATTGCACTTCAAAACTTCATCGTGTCGGGCGGGCATAAACTTAGAAAAAGTTTAGCAATACCGGGCTGCCTTATACTACTACATAAATTCTATACATGCAAGCTTTGTATAGCGCTGGCTTATACTTCTTTGGGTTCAAAGGCGGTGTTGTATACTATAGATACATTTGAATGTCTGCTAAATTTTAAAATTTTGGCGTTCGGTATTCGGTTTTTTGTATCTTGAGCCCTGTTTCCAAAAAACACTTTTAAACTTATTGATTTAGAGTGAGATGAAGATTTTAGTTTGTATTACACACGTTCCGGATACTACATCCAAAATCAATTTTACAGATAACAATACCAAGTTCGATCCTACCGGTGTCCAGTTTATTATAGGACCCTATGATGATTATGCACTGGCACGTGCGATCGAAATTAAAGAAGCGAATGCCGGCACAACGGTAACGGTTCTTAATGTTGGTACTGCTGATACTGAACCCACGATCCGCAAGGCATTAGCCATTGGTGCTGATGATGCTGTTCGCGTAAACGCAGAGCCGACTGACTCGCTGTTTGTAGCAACACAGATTGCAGAACATGCCAAGTCGGTGGGATACGATCTGATTCTGATGGGCCGCGAGTCCATTGACTATAACAGTGGCGTTGTACATGGTATAGTAGGAGAGCTCCTCGGCATGCCGTCTGTTTCTCCGGTAATGAAACTCGACATCGAAGGCACCAAGGCGAAACTCGCGCGCGAGATCGAAGGTGGTAAAGAATATGTAGAGGTAAGTCTGCCGTTTGTGGCAGGCTGCCAGGAACCTATAGCCGAGTGGAAGATACCCAACATGCGCGGTATCATGTCGGCCCGTACAAAACCGTTGAAAGTAGTTGAGCCTAAAGCTGTTGACAGCGGAGTGAAACTACAGCAATTTGAATTGCCGCCACCAAAAGGAGCTGTGAAAATGATTGCTGCTGATAACGTAGCAGAACTTGTTTCATTACTGAAGAATGAAGCCAAGGTAATTTAATCATCCGTCCAACAATCCATTCATTTTAAAACACACGCAGATGTCAATACTTGTATTTGTTGAAAGCGCAGAAGGACAAATAAAGAAAACGTCACTGGAAGCCGTAGCGTATGCACACGCGCTGGGAAGTCCGGTAACAGCTATAGCATTAGGCGCAGTAGATCAGTCAGCTCTCGAAGCGCTCGGTAAGTATGGTGCGCAAAAAGTACTGCATGCCAGCGATGCGCGTCTTAACGAAGGTGTTATTCAAGCCTATACTTCTGTATTGGTAAAAGCCATGCAGGATGAAAATGCAGATATACTTGTGCTGGCCAACTCATCACTCGGTACACCGGTAGCAGCACGTGTTGCTATCAAGACCGGTGCAAGCCTGGCGACTAACGTTACCGATCTGCCGGAAACAGGATCAGGCTTTGTAGTAAAGCGCAGCATCTATACCGGTAAAGCCTTTGCTAAAGTAGAATTGAAAAATCAGAAGAAAGTTATAGCACTGAAGAAGAATGCAGCCGAAGCAAAAGAAGTAGGCAGTAATGTAACGGTGACACCGTATGCTGTTACACTTTCAGATGCAGACTTTGCTGTGAAGATACTCTCTTCCGAAAAAGCTACCGGTGAAGTATTGCTTCCCGAAGCAAACATTGTTGTATCAGGTGGTCGCGGTATGAAAGGTGCAGAGCACTGGGGTATACTTGAAGAGCTTGCTAAAACATTGCATGCAGCAACCGGATGTAGCAAGCCTGTATCCGATATGGGCTGGAGACCTCACCACGAACACGTAGGTCAAACCGGTGTGAAAGTAGCTCCCCAACTTTATATTGCAGTGGGAATTTCAGGGGCCATTCAACACCTGGCGGGTGTGAACTCCTCTAAGTATATCGTAGTTATCAATAAAGATGCGGATGCACCATTTTTTAAAGCAGCAGACTACGGCATCGTAGGCGATGCTTTTGATGTGGTTCCTAAACTTACGGAAGCTCTGAAAGCGGTAAAATAATTTTAGATTGACTAATGCGCAGTCAGGTGATTTGTGTAAGTTGTATTACAAACGCAGAAGAGATTAAAGCAGCGTGAAAAAAATCAAACTCGAAATATTAGGTCTGTCATCCAGTCAATCAACAACAGGCTCCTTTGCACTGGTGTTGGGAGAGACCGAAGGCAACCGAAGACTTCCAATAATCATTGGCATGTTTGAGGCACAGGCCATTGCCATTGAAATCGAAAAGATCATCCCGAACAGACCCATGACACACGATCTGTTCAAGGCGTTTGCCAATAATTTTCATTTTACGGTAGAGGAGATCATCATCTCGGATCTGAAAGAAGGAGTATTCTTCGGTAAGATCGTATGCTCCGATGGTTTGAAGAAAACCGAGATCGATGCACGACCATCCGATGCCATTGCCATCGGCTTGCGGTTCGACTCTCCTATATTTACCTATGAAAATATACTGGCTGAAGCGGGCATCGTGTTAACCGATGAAGCCGAAGAAGAAAAGCCGGAACCGAAAATTGAAAAAGCAAAAGTTAAAAAGGAAGCTACCCGCAAGGATGACTTCAAGAACTACACAGTAGATCGCCTGAAAGAATTGCTGAAAGAAGCAATCGACAAGGAAGATTACGAGCGTGCCGCGAAAATCCGCGATGAGCTCGGAAAAAGAAACTAAACATGTAAAGCACAAACTTTACAATGCAAAAGCAGAAAGTGAGTTGAATCCTTTCTGCTTTTTTGTTTTTCAGAGCACTGCGATCAGCTTGCGTTATACTTTGAGCTTAAAGTATAAAACGTTAACTTTAATTCATCCACCTAAGTTGTTGTTATGAAAACCCTCGCCACCATGCTGCTGTGTGGTATGTCCGTTTTGACATACGCGCAAAAAGACATTCAGAAAAAAATACAAACACAATTTATTGAAGCCGAGAACGGTTCGGTGATCGAACTGCCGGAAGGTCGCTTTCAGTTTGATGCAAGCTTGTGGCTCGATGGTAAAAAGAATGTTACCATCAAGGGAGCGGGTATGGATAAAACCATTCTGAACTTCAAAGGACAACTGTCGGGCGCAGAAGGAATTAAAGTGACCAACGCTTCGGATATAACCATACTTGATCTCACCGTACAAGACACTAAAGGCGATGGTGTTAAAACACAACTGGTAGACGGTATAACGTTTAAAAACGTAAAAGCCGAATGGACCAACGGTGGTGAAGCCGATAACGGTGGCTACGGTTTGTATCCGGTACAATGCACCAATGTACTCATTGATAACTGTGTTGCCGTAGGTGCCAGTGATGCCGGTATATATGTAGGACAATCTAAATATATCATAGTGAAAAACTCGAAGGCATATCAAAATGTAGCGGGTATTGAAATAGAGAACTCGCTCTATGCCGATGTTTTTGAAAATGAAGCCTATAATAACACCGGGGGAATTCTGGTATTCGATTTACCTGATCTCATTCAGAAGGAAGGCGGTTATGTACGCGTCTTCAAGAATCATGTACACGATAACAACCATATTAACTTTGCGCCCAAAGGTAACACTGTAGGCAAAGTTCCGCAGGGCACGGGCTTAATGATTCTGGCCACCCGCAACGTTGAAGCTTTCGAGAATAAGATCGTGAATAATATATCGGCCGGTACTGCCATTGTGAGTTATTACATTACCGAGAATCCCATCAACGATAAAACCTATAAGCCGTTCCCGTCCAATGTATATATACACGACAATTACTACGAGCGTCCAAATGTAAAAGCAACGAGTAAAGGCCGTTTGGGCAAGATGTATAAATTCAAACTACGCTTCGGTAAAGATGTACCGCATATACTATACGATGGTATTGAAGATCCCAGTATGAAAGATCGTAACATCTGTTTGAAGAATAATACCAACGCTACGTTTGCCAACATCGATGCCGGTAATAAATTCAAAAACAAATCGCGTGATATGAAACCGCACGACTGCGATCAGCAACCGATCAGTCCGGTGGTATTAACCCGAAATTAATGGATCGCTATATGAGAGGGTGGCTGGCTGGTGTAGCAGGGGTGATGTTGATTCTTTCGTTTCGAACAGAGAATACTTTAGTGCGAAAAGAAAAACTTTCAGAGTATGGTTTTTACAAAGGAGCACTCGCCAACCTTGAGCCTGCTGATGATGTAATTCCCTATGCCTTGAACACTCCGCTGTTCAGTAACTATGCCGAGAAACTTCGCTTTGTAAAATTACCCGCAGGTACAAATGCTATATATAATGATTCGACCACGTTCGACTTCCCGGTAGGCACTATACTCATAAAAAATTTTTATTACCCGAATGATTTTCGGAAACCGGAGAAGGGGAGAAAGATCATCGAGACAAGATTACTCGTTCGGCAGGAGAGTGGCTGGGACGCATGGCCCTACCGTTGGAACGATGAGCAGACGGAAGCCGAATACGATCCGGCAGCAGAAGCCACCACGGTACAGTATATAGATAAGTCAGGGAAGAAGATAACGACTCCGTATCTCATCCCGAATAAGAACCAATGTAAAGGATGTCATATACGAAACCAGAAGATGATGCCCATCGGTACATCCGCCCGTCAGCTTAATCATGATTTTAACTATACCTCCGAAAAATCAAATCAGCTTCTATACTGGCAGCAGCACGATCTGTTGGAGCAACTTCCTCAACAGACTTCATCTATACCCAAGCTCGCTATATGGGACGATGCCACTACCGGCGACATCAATCAGCGTGCACGCGCATACCTCGATGCGAACTGCTCGCACTGCCACAGCCGCCCGGGCCCGGCCAACACCTCCGGACTATTTCTGGATATACATGAAAATGATCCGGCACACCTCGGTATACGTAAAGCACCGATCGCAGCCGGAAGAGGAGCCGGAAACCTGCAATACGATATAGTCCCGGGTGATCCACACAAATCCATTCTCCTCTTCCGCATGAAAACCAACGACCCTGCGATAGCCATGCCCGAAATAGGTCGAGAGCAAATACACAAAGAAGGCGTTGCGTTGATAGAGGAGTGGATACGGACTTTGAAATAGCTGCGAGCTTTGAGGAAAAAGCCGCTGGCTGCAGGCTTCTGGCTGCTGGAGGGGAGAGGTGCAGCTACGTTTCTGCTGGTGGCAGGTATATATTTAGTAAAGCTGTGAGCTTTGAGTTACGAGCTGCGAGTGGGAAAAGTTGCTTGGCTGCAAGCCTCTGGCTACAAGACGAGAAAGGTATATTCTGACTTCTTACTCCTTACTCCTTCCTTACTCCTTACTTCTATCCCAGCCCGAAAGCAAAATCGTATACCCAAACGCAACCCTCTAGCAGCTAGTAGCTAGCAACTCGCAGCTATTTCAAAAAGTGTTATCTTTCGACTCCATAAGCACGTGGTTAACATCAATGACCGATAAGGAGCTCAAAGTACTCGACCATCTTTCACAGTTCGTTTCTGATCATAAAAAGGAATTTGTTGAGAAAGTGCTCAACAACCGGACGCATCATGTTACCGTGGTGCTGGAAGATATTTTTCAATCGCAGAATGCAAGTGCTGTGATTCGTACCTGCGAGTGTATGGGACTGCAGGATATTCATATCATTGAAATGATCAGCAAGTATGAAATCAATCGCAGGGTTTTGAAGGGAGCTAATAAATGGATGAATCTCCATCGCTACCGAACGCCTGGCGCCAACAATGTAGAAGCATGCTTTCAGCATCTGCATGAACAAGGGTATAAAATACTGGTGGCTGATCCGGATGAAGATGGAAAATCCATTCACGATATAGATGTGACGGAAGAAAAGGTGGCGTTGCTTTTTGGTAATGAGTTACGCGGAGTTTCTCCGTATGCGCTTCAACATGCCGATCAGAAGATACGCATTCCCATGTATGGCTTTACAGAAAGTTTGAACATCTCCGTAAGCGTTGCTATTTGTTTGAATGCATTGATCACCAAACTCCACGCGTCACCAACCGCGTTTGGGTTATCTGACGTGGAGAAAGAAGCTATGCGGCTAGACTGGTATAGAAAAATAGTGAAGCGATCTGATTTGATTGAACGCGAATTTCTGAGAACTATTCAGTAGTTTTGGTTCAATGTCTATTAAGATGCGCTGGCTGAAAAGGATCGTACTTGCGTTGATTATACTGCCTCTGTTGTTTCTGATTGTTTGTAATGTATGGGTAGTATTAAGCACGAGAGATAAAGTGTTTACAAATATTGAAGAGTTGCCGCCTCATCGTATTGCACTGGTGTTGGGCACCAGCAACAAACTGGCTGGCGGTAAAGCGAATCCGTTTTTTGAAAAACGAATCGAGACAGCAGCGAAACTTTTCAAGATGGGGAAGATCGATCACTTTATTCTGAGTGGCGACAACAGCACTATTTTTTACAACGAACCGGTGACGATGCGGAAAGCACTCGTAAAATTAGGTGTCCCTGATTCTGCTATCACGCTTGATTATGCGGGCCTGCGTACACTTGATTCTGTGGTGCGC
>CAMLLI010000205.1 GCA_946480685.1 uncultured Flammeovirgaceae bacterium
GTTTATTAAAAATAAATACTGCAGGCTTTCAATATAGTCAGAAAGCCTGCAGTATCTAAAATATCCGAACACTAAATATGTATCGCTCTGTTGTCGGTTGCCGCCAGACACGCTTCTTTTACCGCTTCCATATAGGTAGGGTGTGCATGCGACATACGGGCTACATCTTCTGCTGATGCTCTGAATTCCATGGCTGTAACTCCGGCAGCGATCATATCAGCAGCACGTGCTCCGATAATGTGTACACCGAGTATCTCGTCAGTTTGTTTATCGGCCAATACTTTTACCAAACCATCTGTGTCCATGCTGGCACGTGCACGACCTAAAGCTTTATACGGGAAGCTTCCGGTTTTATAGGCTCTGCCGCTCTGCTTCAGTTGTTCTTCGGTATAGCCTACACTGGCAACTTCAGGCCATGTATATACTACACCCGGTATCAGCAGGTAATTAACGTGAGGCTTTTGTCCGGCCAGTTGCTCCGCTACATATACACCTTCTTCTTCCGCTTTGTGTGCCAGCATAGCGCCACGCACTACATCGCCAATAGCGTATACGTTGTCTACTTTCGTCTTCAGGTGATCATCTACCGGAATCTGTCCTTTTACAGTTTCAATTCCGATCTTATCCAGACCCAGTCCATCGGTATAAGGTCTGCGACCGATACTTACCAGGCAGTAGTCGCCTTTCAGTTCAAGTGCATTGCCACCATTCTTCGGCTCTGCTTTTACAACAACCTCGCTACCGGTATTTTCTACAGCCGTAACTTTATGACCAAGATATACTTCTATGCCTTGCTTCTTCGCTACACGGGCAAGTTCTTTACCCATGGTACCATCCATCGTTGGTATGAGGCTGTCGAGGAATTCAACCACCGTTACCTTCGAACCAATACGTGCGTATACCGAGCCAAGCTCCATTCCGATAACACCTCCACCAATCACGATGAGATGCTTCGGAACTTCTTTCAATTCCAATGCCTCGGTGCTCGATATAATTCTCTTCTTATCAAATGCTGCGAACGGAAGTGGTGTAGGTTTAGAACCCGTTGCTATAATTACTTTCTCAGTAGTGAGTGTAGTTTCCTTACCGTCTTTGGCAGTTACCTTGATCGTGTTTTTATCTACAAATGATCCAACGCCCTTATGAACATCGATCTTGTTCTTCTTCATCAGATAAGCAATACCGTCTACGTTAGACTTTACTACATCGCCCTTCCGCTTAATCATCTGCGTGAAATTTACTTTCGGAGCGGGTATATCTATACCATGTTCAGCAAAGTGTTCTTTTGCGTTGGTAAAGTGTTCAGACGAATCGAGTAATGCCTTGGAAGGGATACATCCTACATTCAAACATGTTCCTCCGAGTGTATCGTATTTTTCAACAATAGCCGTTTTAAATCCAAGTTGAGCGCAGCGGATGGCTGCTACATATCCTCCGGGGCCAGAGCCAATAACAATGACGTTGTATTGCATAGATCAATAATTATAATTCTAAAAATTTATAAACTAAACGAATTGAAATCCCTTCCGTTATCCGGTTGCTGTTATGAACGCCTTCATCATCATCTTGAAAGATCTGCATCATACCGGCACCGGGCACATAGTACAATGGGAAGTGTTCTTCATCTGGCATGCTCACAACATAATTAATACGAACCTGAAAATTTACAGAAATTCTGTCAGATATAGGCAGCGTGTAGTTCGGTTGAAGTTCCAGCACAAGCAGTTGATTGCGTTGCTCTTTTACCTCCACCAGGTCGCCATAATTATCACCTTTAAAAACGATCGTGCCTTTCTCGGTAAAGTCAGAGTATATTAACCCAAACTGCAGGTTGAAGTCATTAAACTTTTTACGCTCCTTAAAGAGAAGCTGTCCTACACCCACGCGATAATATCGACCCGTGTTGGCATAGTCCATATTTCCATAGAGCTCATCTCTGCGTATGTCATTAAACCCAACAGCAACATCAAAAGTTGTATGCGTATTGGTTTTATAGATGATGGAAGGTTCGAACACATACCCGCGCTCGAACACCAGTGGAAATGTTCGCAGAATATCAAGTCCAAAGTAAAGACGATGTGTATCGTACGACTGCGCTTCTGTTAGTGTTGCCACCAAAAGCAACAATGCAGTATATACCCATGATCTTTTATTCATCGATGTAAACATAAAGTTCATTGGGATAGTAACTTACTTCATCCGGAAGCCGCGTAAAGGTAGTGGGCTCTATAATTTCGAAGTCATCGAGAAAAAGACGGAAGCCGCATCGTTGAGATTCCAATTTAACCGTGCGGCTATAGCGAATCGTAAGGGTATCGTTACCGGTATTCGATTCAAATACAACAATGGTAGAGTCGTCTTTGATAGACACCGGAACGTTCCATTGTGTACTGGGATAATCGTATGTATTTTTTTCTTTACCGTTCAAGCCATACACGCGGGTATAGCTTCTCGCGTTAGCAAAACTTATATAGAGGATGGGTTCACCTTCCTGGCCATCGCACTCATCTATACAGCCGGTACAGAAAAGAAGACATGAAATAAAAATTACACTCAGGCATCCCTTGAATAATTTATACTTCATGTCTTTTATATGAAATTATGTATAGATCAGATTAAACACCGAGGATAAGTCTTCCCGGATCTTCCAGTAATTCTTTTACTCTTACCAGGAAGCTTACCGACTCTCTTCCGTCAACGATGCGGTGATCGTATGAAAGCGCCAGGTACATAATCGGACGAACCACCACTTCGCCATTCTTCACAACAGGGCGCTCAACAATGTTGTGCATACCCAATATAGCAGACTGCGGAGGGTTGATGATTGGTGTTGAAAGCATAGAGCCAAACACACCACCATTGGTGATCGAGAATGTGCCACCGGTCATTTCCTCGATAGAAAGTTTACCATCGCGTCCGCGTGTAGCCAGGCGGATAACTTCGCTTTCGATCTGGTTGAATGAAAGTGATTCAGCATTACGAATTACCGGCACAACCAACCCGCGCGGTGTTGATACGGCAATTGATATATCGCAGTAGTCGTGGTATATAACTTCGTCTTTATCGATCGATGCATTTACCGCCGGGAAGTCTTTCAATGCAGTACAAACAGCTTTCGTGAAGAACGACATAAAGCCGAGGCCTACACCATATTTCTCTTTGAACTGATCTTTATACTTCGAACGAAGATCCATTACAGGCTTCATGTCTACTTCGTTAAACGTAGTAAGCATAGCTGTTTCGTTCTTCACAGCAACAAGTCTCTTCGCGATTGTTTTGCGCAGTGAAGTCATTTTCTCTCTGCGTTCACCGCGACCTCCTCCACTTGCAATTACCGGAGGTGCAGATGCTGTCTGCGGCTTAGCTTCCTGTTTCGCAGGAGCCGATGTTGCTTTCTGTGCATCTTCTTTTGTAATTCTTCCGCCTACGCCAGAACCTGCAACCTGGTTGGAAGGAATTCCTTTTTCATCCAGGATCTTCGCAGCCGCAGGTGATGGATGTCCGGCAGCGTATGTTTTATCAGCAGCAGCGTTTGCTGTTGTTGCAGCAGGTGCTGTAGTTTGTTGTGTCTGAGCAGGTGCGCCTTCAGTTACTTCTATTTTACAGATCAATCCGCCAATAGGAAGTGTTTCTTTTTCTTTGGCAACGATACGAAGTATACCGGATGCCTCTGCGGGTAGCTCGAACGTTGCTTTGTCAGATTCTACTTCGGCTATAACTTCATCGATGTTAACAAAGTCACCGTCTTTCTTCAGCCAGGTTGAGATTGTTACCTCGGTGATGGATTCACCTACCGCAGGAACTTTCATTTCTTTTACACCACCGGTTGCCTTCGGTGCTGATGCTGCCGGAGCAGCAGGAGCTTGTGCTGCCGGTTGAGCCGGTGTAGCCGCAGGCTTGGATGCTGCAGCAGTAGCCTGTCCGTTAGAATCGATCTCGGCAATAACATCACCGATTGGTACAGTTTCGCCTTGTTGTTTTACAATCTTCAGAACCCCGGCACTTTGTGCAGTGAGTTCGAAGGTCGCTTTATCAGATTCCAGCTCGGCAATTACTTCATCGAGCTGTACGGTGTCTCCGTCTTTCTTTAACCAGTTTGCAATAGTTACTTCCGAAATTGATTCGCCTACTGCGGGTACTTTTATCTGTAATGCCATTCGATTGGTTGATTTTATGGATTGTTCAACTGACGTTGGAATTTATACTTCACCTGAAATATACTCTTCCAACGTCAATCTGCTATCAATTAAATTTCAAAAGCTTTATTAACAAGTTTATCCTGTTCCACCTTGTGTACTTTCAGGTATCCCGTTGCCGGAGATGCACTTGCCTTGCGTGACACGAACTCAAGATCGTATTTCGGCATCATACGTACAATGTACGATTGTGCTCCCATGTTGGCCGGTTCTTCCTGCGCCCATACAAGTTTAGCATCTTTATACTTCTTGAGCACGGCTTTCAGTTGTTTTTCCGGGAACGGATGAAGCTGTTCCAACCGAACTATGGCTGTGTCTTTGTTCTTACGCTTCTGCTGTACTTCAACAAGATCGTAATATATTTTACCGCTGCAGAGAATTACGCGATTCACTTCTTTTGCATTTACACTCGCATCGTCCAGTACTTCAGAGAATGAACCGGAAGTGAAATCCTTCAGCGGAGATATAACCGCCGGATGGCGCAACAATGATTTAGGCGAGAACACCACGCATGGCTTACGGAATGGCCACGCTACCTGTCTTCTTAACAAGTGGAAGAAGTTAGCAGGCGTAGTCGGGTTTGCTATAACCATGTTATACTCTGCTGCCAGTTGTAAAAATCTTTCCGGACGACAGCTTGAGTGCTCAGGTCCCTGACCTTCGTAACCGTGCGGCAGTAACATTACCATACCGTTCATGCGCTGCCATTTTGATTCAGCACTTGAAAGGAACTGATCGATAATTACCTGTGCTCCGTTTACGAAATCACCGAACTGTGCTTCCCACAACACCAGTGCACTTGGTGATGACATGGCATAACCATATTCAAAACCTAATACACCAAACTCTGATAACAGTGAGTTATAGATGTGGAATTTAGCCTGGCTCTTGTCCAGATTGTTCAGGCCGCAATACGGTTCGTTTGTATTGGCATCGAAGAAGTATGCATGGCGGTGCGAGAATGTACCGCGTCTTACATCCTGACCAGACATACGCACCGGAGTTTTTTCGATAAGCATAGAACCATAGGCAAGTAATTCTGCTTCTGCCCATCCTAATACTTTCTCTTCGAAGAACGCTGTTGTTCTGTCTTTCAGTAATTTTTCAATCTGCTTCAGTGGCTTAAAGCCTTCCGGTATATTGGTAAGTGCTTTACCAACTTTCTCAATTACACTTTCTTTGATTCCCGTCTCAGGCGATTTATCAAAATCATCTGGTTTAGCCCAGCGCATTTGCTCCCACTCTTCTTCAATTTTCTGTGGCTTGTACGGAAGCGGTTTTTGTTTTACTTCGTTGAGTCTGTCCTGAAGCTGATTACGGAAATTCTTATCCATCTCATCAGCCAGGGCTGCATCAACATCACCACGTTCAATCAGTTTCTTCACATAGATCTCGCGCGGGTTCGGATGCTTGGCGATGATGTTGTAAAGTTTAGGCTGTGTGAATTTCGGTTCATCACTTTCGTTGTGACCATGTCTTCTGTAGCAAAGCAGGTCGATGAAAATATCCTTTCCGAATTTCATACGATACTCTACCGATAATTTAGCAGCAAAGCTTACCGCTTCTGCATCATCACCGTTTACGTGCAATACAGGAGCATCAACGATCTTGGCTATATCTGTACAATATATACTGGTACGTGCATCATCATAGTCAGTAGTAAAACCAACTTGGTTATTGATCACGAAGTGAATCGTTCCACCGGTAGTATAGCCCGGCAGTCCAGACATTTGTACTACTTCATATACTATACCCTGACCGGCAACGGCAGCATCTCCGTGAATGAGAATCGCCATACCTTTTGAAAGCTCTCCTTTATACTCATCATCAATCTGACCGCGGGTATATCCGAGTACCAATGGATCAACCGCCTCCAGGTGCGATGGGTTAGGCGTAAGCTTTACATATATCTTTTTACCGGAAGGTGTATTGATGTGACTCGAATAACCTAAGTGATACTTCACGTCACCGTCACCCATCGTGAGGTTCTCCGGACTTACGTTTCCTTCAAATTCAGTAAAGATCTGTTCGTACGTTTTGCCAAGTATGTTAGCCAGTACGTTGAGGCGACCGCGGTGCGCCATACCGATCACTACCTCTTTTACATCCAGTTCAGCTGCTACGTTGATTACTGTGTTCAGCGCAGGTATAGTATTCTCGCCACCTTCCAGGGAGAAACGCTTTTGCCCAAGGAATTTTGTATGAAGGAAGTTCTCGAATACAACGGCTTCGTTGAGTTTATTCAGAATGCGCTTCTTCTCGTCTTGCGCAGGATTATAGGTATAATATTCTTTCTCGATCTTCTGATATAACCATGCACGCACATCATCATTGCGAATAAAGTTGTGCTCAAAACCGATAGGACCTAAATATACCGCGTTAAGTTTCTCAATGATCTTGCGCAGCGTTGAGCGTTGCATACCGATCTCAGCCGCTACATCAAACTCTGTATCAAGATCAGCATCGGTAAGTCCAACACTCTTGTGATCGAGATTTACATTGTGATTTCTTCTTTCGCGAACCGGGTTTGTTTTCGATTTCAGGTGCCCGAAAGAACGATATTGAAAAATGAGGTTTCGTACCTGCGTCTCTTTTATAGAGAGTGAATCTGCTGCTGTAGCTGCAGGTGCGCCATTGCCATTTGCTTTGTCACCATAACGTTCCTGTGAGAAGTCATATCCTTCAAAGAACTTTTGCCAGGTGGCGTCAACAGAGGTCGGATCCTTTTTATAATTTTGATACAGTTGATCAAGATAACCAACGTCTGCATTTGAGATGTATGAATATTTGTCCATGGTTTTATAGAAAGTGAACAAATGTAGAGAAGGCTGTTTTCATAAAAAAACCGTCAAATCGCGTAAGCAATTATTTAGGCTTGATTTCATGAAAAAAGGCACTTCACACGAATGAGAAGTGCCTTTGTCCGCTGTGGCAATTAAAAGCTATCAGGTTTGATGGGATTCTGTATCCTGGT
>CAMLLI010000206.1 GCA_946480685.1 uncultured Flammeovirgaceae bacterium
CCTTTAACTTTGAATGTATAGCTTCCTCCATCCAGGTTTGTATAGGTTGCAGTGCGGCTTGTACCTATATAATTCCAGTCTTTGTCGAATCCCTCCATCATATAGGCATATTTCTTTTTGTCGGAGGAGGTATAGTTCAACGATGCAAATTCAAAAGAGAAAACTGAAGATGTATAGGGTAGTGTTATTGATTTTGTCTCCGATATATGCCGTTGAAGAGGAGATTCATCTTTGTCGTCTGAAATAGGAACAGGTTTATTAAACAACAGAAAGTCGGTGATCATTAAAGGAGGATCAAACGGTTTTTCTTTTATACTGTCCGGATGAAATTCATTAAAGCCATTCGGACCACCGAAATACATTATTCCGGTGCGACTTTTTAACGATGCATTCCTTGTAAATTCTTTCGACTGTAAACCATCAGAGGTCCCAAAATTTTTAAAGGTTCTGCTTTCAACATTAAACTTTGATATACCATTGTTTGTACTCAGCCAAAGATTACCATGGTCGTCTTCCAGTATTCCGGGGATCTGTTCGCCTGGCAAACCGTCTTTTTTATGAAACGATGTGAACTTATTCGATTTGTAATCAAAAAGGTTTAATCCTCCGCGTGTACCGATCCATAGACGCTTTTTACTGTCTTCAAAAATTGCCAGTACATTATTGCTGGTAATGCTGTTCTTATTCTCGTGATACTTATAGGCTGTAAATGTTTTTGTAGTGTTGTTGAATAGGCATAGCCCGTGGCCATCGGATCCGACCCAGAGATTGCCATCGCTATCTCGCAGGATTGCATTTATACAAGCGTTGTGATTAAAGCCTTCCGGATGTCCTATAACAGTGTTATAGCGGATGAAGTTGTGATGGACTGAATCGTATAGTTGAACCCCTCCATTAAACGCGCCTACCCATATATTCTTATCCGGATCTTCATAGAGCGTCATTACATTGTCACTGCTCAAACTATTTTTATCCTTGGGGTCATGCCTAAAATGCCGGACCCGTTTTTTATCCCGATCGAATACCGTTAGTCCTGCAGCCCACGTACCAGCCCAAAGATTTCCACGGCTGTCTTCGAGAATGCTTATTACATAATCGCCGGATAAACTGTTTTTATCTGCAGCGTTATGCTGATAGTACATAAACCGTCCGTTCTTTTTATCAAAGTAATTTATACCACCACCATCGGTGCCTATCCAGAGATTATTTTTTGAATCCTCAAAGAAGTCTATAACACTGTTGTTGCTAAGGCTGTTGTTTAATGTACTCGATGTATAATGGATAAATCTGTTCTCGTCAATGTTAACAAAGTCCAAGCCGTGGCTGAATGTACCGATCCACATATTACCTTTGTTATCTCGGAAAATATCATAGATGGAGTTGTCGCTTAAACTTGTATTGCTACCCGCCTCAAATTTATAGCTATAGAATTTTTCATCATTGGAGTCAAAAATACAAAGGCCACCATTTTGAGTGCCAATCCATAAGTCACCCTTGGCGTCTTCGTGGATCGCCATAACATAATCGTTAGGCAAGCCGTTGTTGTCATTGCCTTTCCGGTAGGTTGTCGTTTTGAAATTGACTTTATTGATCAGCCGCAGACCGTTATAACCTCCCATCCATAATTGTTTACGGCTGTCTTCAAAAAGGCAACCAGTTGCGTCAACTCCTGGCGTCAGATTACTGGTACCTTCAATATCGATACGTTTGAAAGTGTTACTCTTTCTGTCGAATAAATTCAGTCCTCCCGTGGTTGTCACCCAGAGATTCTGGTCGCTGTCTAGAAGTATATCGTTAATATAGTTGCTGCTTATACTATTCGAATTTTTTTCATTGAAAGTATAGAAGGTATATTTATTTGTATGGCGGTCGTAAAGCCCCAATCCATTCCCTCGTGAACCAACCCACAGGTTGTCATCTTCGTCAAATACAATAGCGTTTAACACCGAAGCACTATCTAAATCATCGAGGTCTATTATTTTATCGAGGGCTCTGTTTAAAACAGCAAGGCCAGCACCTTCTGTCGTTAACCAGAGATTTCCATCCCGATCTTCTGCTATAGCATGAATGTTATTCGTGGTGATGTCATTTTCGTTTTTTCCCACGACATTATAGACTGTGAATTTATACCCGTCATATTTATTTAAACCGTCTCCTGTGCCGATCCATAGTATACCGCGGCTGTCCTGAAAAATACAGTTAATATTGACAGTTGACAGTCCGTCTTCTGCTGATATATTCGAGAACTTAATGTTTTGCCGTTGGCCTGTAACGGTTTGACACAAAATGAGCAAGGCCGTTATTAGATTGCAAGTGAATTTCATTTCCGTTTTGTTCCGTTGAATAGCGAAAAATCAGGATAAGGATCGAGCCGGATTCTAAAATATATAGTATCGATAAGTTAATAAATGTTGGTCACTTTTTTTGCGAGATCAAAATATTCGAGGATGATTTCGCAGAGTGAGACGTTACCGCATTCGGAATATTTGTATGTTGCTACCTATATATTACGATTGTCTTGTGGTAGTGAATACTTTTAAAAAAGTACATTAAGATGTATTCCACAAATAAACATTGCTAGCTATATGTATAGTGGCCTAATTGCATACTTTTTTAAGAGAGGTATACATTTAAGATTTGATAACCTGTCTTTAGACGAACCATTTTGTTTAAACAGATCAAACTAAAGTCAATTGAAAGTCCACCGGGTAATTAAATGTAGCGAAAAAATGGAACCAGGTGTCATAAAAATCAGTATATTGACTTTGCCCCGGCGAAAGGTGCTAGTATACGTTTCCTCGCGCGTATAGGCTTGGGGTTGTGGAGTTCAAAATGTAATGGATTGCTAAAAGATATATAATCCGACTAAATCGAGTATGGAATTTAATCCCAATAATAATATCGTTAAGCTCTGTATTCAAGGTATGATGCTGGAGCAAAATGACAAGCATGAAGATGCTGGTAAACTATTTCTTCAGGCTTGGAACGAAGCACTGGACGACTCCGAAAAATTTATTGCTTCTTATTATGTCGCACGAATACAAAAAAATGCATTCGACAAAATAAAATGGATTGAAACCACTTTGCAGCTTGCACTGAAGCTAGATGATGATACGGTGAAGTCCGCTATACCTTTGTTGTATTCGGATCTGGCTAAAAGCTATGAAGAATCGGGTGACATTAAGAATGCGACAAGAAATTCTGAATTGGCAGCCTTAGCCATAGGAACGCCTTCTGACAAAGGACCTTTTTATCATGGAACGAAAGTTGACCTGCGGGTTGGCGATTTTCTGGTCGCAGGAAATGTATCCAACTATGAGAACGATCTTGTCATGAACCACATCTATTTCACAGCGTTGGCTAATGGAGCCGGACTTGCTGCAGCGTTGGCAAAAGGAGAGGGGCGTGAACGTGTATATATAGTTGAACCAACAGGTGAATTTGAGGACGACCCAAACGTTACCAATAAGAAATTTCCAGGCAACCCTACACGATCTTATCGTACATCGTTCCCGTTGAAAATCGTGGATGAGTTAACAAATTGGATCAGGACAACACCGGAAGAAGTTAGTAAGTGGCGTGAGAAGCTAGCCGATAGCAAAGGTGAAATTATCAATTAGCATCAAAATTTGTGTCAGCTTGATTTTCAACGACCTTGAAAGATCGCGGGCTTGAACACCTGTGGGACAAACTTTCTGGAACTGATTCAAGGCATGTGTTTACGGCCGATTTCATGACCTACTAAATTTGGGGTTGAAATTCGTTACTTCTCACTTTCAAGTTATCACCTTGTTATGTCGGGAGTCCAATTCTTATAAAGAAATCTTAGCGCATCATAATATGCAGGAATAGGTTCCGTCATGTGATCTTCTAATGGATAATATTTATACTGGAACTTAAATGTTTTCGAGCTATGCTGTTTAAGCAGTTTATCAAACTTCAACAAATCATCCGAAAAGTACCATCTTCATTTCCTACGCTGTAAAAAAGTTCTTTATTTATTATGGATAGATCCGGTAGTTCTTGCTCTGCTAACCGTAGAACATATTTATCACCAAACCATAATGAAGGGCTGACTGCAATGTATGCATCAAAAATATTTGGATGCATAAGCATGCAATTAAGTACTGCAAGACCACCGAATGAATGTCCGGCAAGTATTTTAAAAGGACTGGTTTTAAAATTTGTCTCAATGTAAGGCATTAATTCCTGTTGCATAAATTTTAAAAATTGCTCGTTACCACCAGACGTCCTAAATCTCGGCTCAACTTTACCGTCGAAGTCTATTAGGCTATTGGTAGGTGTGAGATCTTTTACACGGTCCACAGTTACGATGCCCACCACTATCATTGGAGGAACAACCTGCCAATGCCTTAAATATTCGACATAAGCAGAAACGATGTGAAAATGATTCTCACCATCCAGTAGATACAACACGGGTAACCTCTTGTTTATATCTGCAGAGTCGAGCTTTGGGACATGAATGTAAATCTGTCGATCTTGATTCAGCACTCGGGAATGTATTAAACGCACATCGTTTGTGATATGATTATATAACTCTGGTGTTTGGGCAGCTGCGTAAGAGGTAAGGAATATTGTGAATACTATAAAATGCTTCATATCATAATTTAATAAATTAAATGATCTTCTGAACTCCATCTGTTGTCAAGATTGTAGACAAATCACGAACGCAGTTTTCTCGGATTTATCTCTTAATTTTTTGTTTTGGTACTTCAATTGAAGGTTGTTGTAGATGTCCATGTTTCTGGATATTTTGAGAACAGCTTTTTTGAGAAAGATTTATTTTAAATGAGGAGACAGATTACTAATCCATTTATTCTCGCCCTCACAGCGCGCAACCTTTCCGTTGAAATTCATAAACATGCTGCGTATCAAATTGTATTGTCAAACGACTCTCAATTTACTTCCACGATTGATGGACAGTTGTATGAAAACATCTGTGGCTTTTTAATTAAGCCACAAGTCAATCATCTATGTGTATCAGAGCGCGGTACAATCAGTGTTCTGAATATTGAACCGTATTCGAGTGTAGGACTCGAGCTGTTAACAAGGCTCGGCCCGGAGCGAAGGTATATTGTGTTTAATTCGCGAACTGAAATCGATGAGTATTTTCAAACCGGGGCAGATCCCATTGACATCAGCGCGATCATCACTGCTTTACTCTCCAATATACCACAGACGCAATATGATGATCGCGTGACAAAGATGGTTGAGTATATAGCGACTAATTTCTCTGAGCGCGATATAACACCACAAACTTTTACCGATCTCGTCTTTTTATCACCCTCTCGTCTGGCTTCATTGTTTAAAGAACAAACGGGAAGTAGCCTGTCCAAATATTTATTATGGACGCGGTTAAGACAAGCCGTGTATATGACGCTATTGGAAAAAGACAAGGCGCTTACTGACATCGCCTATGACACTGGCTTTTACGATCTTCCCCAATTCAATAAATACATGCACGAAATGTTTGGCATGCCACCGATAGCTTTAAAGCATAATAGTGATTTGATACAAGTCCACTAGTTTCAGAGCTCTCATCTTTGTAGCGTAATCATTCAAAAAGAAGCAAATGAAAACAATTGTCTACAAAGAGTTTGGCGGCACCGATGTGCTTCAAACCATAGAAGAGCCGAAACCTTCTATTAAAGCTGACCAGGTATTGGTAAAAGTAAAAGCAGTTTCGATTAACCCGTTAGACTGGAAAATCAGGAAAGGAGAAATGAAGCTTATGTCTGGTTCCAAATTTCCGAAGTATACCGGTGTTGACTTCGCCGGTGTCATTGAAGAGACTGGATCGGCCGTTATCAATGTTAAATCTGGAGATGAAATTTTTGGCACTGTGAAGAACAACATGAAAGAAGGAGCACTTGGTGAATATGTAGCAGTGCCCGCCACGCATGTCTGGAGGAAGCCTGCCAATATCAACTTTGTCCAGGCCGCTGCTATTCCGACTGTAGGTTCTGCGGCAGCCATGACCTTGGAAAAGATCGGTAATGTCTCGGCTGATTCACGCATCCTGATTAACGGTGCCGGAGGTGGCTTTGGTATGTTCTTGTTGCAACTGCTCAAGAGTAAAGGAGCAAACACAACAGCCGTAGTTGGTACAAATGCAATGGCAGCGGTAAGGGAATGGGGTGCAACTTCCGTGGTCGACTACAAGAACGAAGATATTTTCTCGAAAGGAGTTCTTTATGATGCAGTGATTGATCTATCGGGAAGAATGAGTTATACAAAAGCGAAACAGATCATGAAACGTAAATCCATATTTATCAATCCGACCCCGGGACTTGTTGACATCCTGACTAGTCCCGTCAAAAACTTTTTCAGAGATAAAAAACATATTGTGCTACTCAGTATACCTTCTGAACACTATATCAACGTGCTGCTAAACGCCAGTGACAACGGATTGAAAATCGAAGTAAGCAAAGTATTTTCATTTAGTAAAAGCAGGGAGGCTTATCAATATGCTGAGCAGGGAGGCATTATAGGTAAGATTGCTATTGAACTTAACTGACCGTCACCGTTAATTTTTCGAGGCGAGGCTGACACGTCCAGATTGGCGACATTGTTGACTCTGAGACCGACCTCCGGAACGATTTAAGATATACATTTAGAGCGATTGGATGGTATCTCGGAATAACATACAAATTTTTAGTTTTGAAGCGCTATATATATATTGTAGTCACAGCGATTGAAACCATCATAGTTGCTAAGGGGAGAAGTATATTTACTATACGTCTCCCCGCGCTGAAGGTCATACACTAGTTCAAAGTATAAAGTGCTCAGTAGTCATCGTTTTGTTCTATGTTTGAATTGGCATTCACTTCTGACTGCGGAATCGGGAACAACGTTGATCCGTATGGCACTCTTTCACCGCTGAATGTTAATTCGCGTTTTTTATTTAGACGCTACGGGATTAAATCGATAAAGATATATAGTATGCAATATTGCAATCAGTATTTAAAGCGTTCGAAGACTTACCAAAGAAATCGCTTGACAACTCTAACCATCCCGAACGAAATTTGAGTGGTACTTGTACCTTGTTTCTGGTTCTATATATCCTTAAAGACTATTCACTTTTCAACGTAGTGGCTGGGTTGATTCTTGCCAGTGTCAGCGTGAGGTAGCCTAATGTAATCCACGA
>CAMLLI010000207.1 GCA_946480685.1 uncultured Flammeovirgaceae bacterium
CATTTTCAGAGTAGCCTGTTCCGCCTAACAAAATTCTTCCCTGTGGCACGGATGGATAACGGGAGAGCCACTCGGCATATATAGTGGTTAACTGTGACAAAGTATACCCGTGCGGTTCGTTAAACACTTCAAAGTATACATTGCTGTTGCTGCCATACTTGTTCACAACAGTTTGCCACATACTCCAGAACTGTGCGGTGTCGTCAATAAGTCCGTTGCGTGAAGATGCAGACTCCCAGCAGGCGAGTATAACTTTCATATTTTTACCAAGTGCAGCATCAATGGCACCGGTATAAGAACTCCACCACGACTCAAGCACACTGCTGGGATTGATCGGCAATCGTACCGTATTAACACCCGGCATGTTGGTTTGAAACGCAGTAAGAATTGAATTTGCCTTTGCTGTAACAGTAGCATAATTATCAGAGGCCGTAAGTCCGGAAGGAATTACCCAGCCATCTACAAAGTTATCGCGGCCATCGGCCCAGTTTACACCGGCTATACCGCTGGCGCCAATACGCTTGTCCGAAGTATCGACAGTTCCGGTAACAACGGATGTTGGCGAAGGTGTGGTGAGCGGTTCTTCCGACTGGCACGCGCATACAAGTGCCGTCAGTAACATCACTCCAAAATTTAAATGTTTAATCATACAATTAATAAGTTTTGGTTGTTAAGAATTTTTGACAGGCTTAACTTACTGCCCTTACTGCTCACGGCCGGGGGATGAATACGGAAAAAGCAGGGGCTAAATCGATTGCATTAAATTCTGAAAATGCAGGCAGTCGGTTTGTTAAAAAACACGCGGACACGGACCTAACGCGGTATTATTTGACAAAACATATCCACCGAAAACGATTTAATCTTCAAGTATCCCCCACGTTTTACACAAATCCCCCCACAAAAACGCTGTTGTGTTATGGTTCTTTGAGAAGGACTTGTCAGGATTCGCCCGGAAGAAACGATTCGGGGCGATTTTTAACAGGAATGTATTGAAACGGAGTTTACGCTCAGACTTGAGGACAACGGATGCGCACGGAGTATTTATTTTTAAAACTTTCAGGACTGCTGCTACTGCTGCTGGTAACATCGGCCGTGGCTCAACAGGAACCGAAGAGTCGCACCAAGCGATATGGTATAAAAGACGGCCTGTCGCAAGGTGTGGTGAACAGCATCATGCAAAATGAACAGGGCCTGATGTGGTTTGCTACCGAAGACGGCCTTAACCGGTTTGATGGCTACTCGTTTAAAGTTTTTAAATACGATCCGGACAATAACCTCGGTCTGGCCGATAACTTCATTCAAAGTATATTTAAAGATTCGGAAGGTATATGTTGGGTGTCATCGCGAAAAGGTCTTCATCGTTTCGATGAACGCAAAGAACAATTCACGCTCTTCAAACATCCTGCACCTCCGGCCAGCGCAGGTCCTAATAACGATGTGAGTTTTATTACGGAAGGCAGTGCCGGCAATTTATGGATTGCGTGGTACGGTGGTGGCTTTGCTTCATTCAATAAAAAGACGAATGTATTTACTCCGTATAACGATCACACGCTGCCGCAGTTAAGCAGTACACAAACGCTCACATTGCTTGAAGATAAATTTGGTTTGTTGTGGGTGGGTACACAAAACGGAGGTATAGATGTTTTTAAAGTAAGCAAGGGCACTATTGTTAAAAAACATGAAAGCCTGTCGGGTAAAAACCTGTTGCCTTCCATGAACGTTCGGTGTTTTGCTGAAGATCCGGCCGGTAATATATGGATCGGTACGGCAAACGGATTGGTACTATATAAACGACAGGAAAATAAATTTTATACATTCAACTCCGGCCATTCGGGTATGGCCGACAAAAGTATATTTACGCTGCTGGCAGACAGCAATGAAAATTTATGGATCGGTGTGCAGGGTGGTGGTTTATATTCACTCGATCTCCGGCAATTTAGCAGTCGACCGTTAGACGATGTGATCTTCAAACACATTGAGAACCTTAGCGACTATAACATTTCCAAGCGCACCATTCTTTCGCTATACGAAGACAAAGACAAAAATCTGTGGGCCGGTACATTTGGTGATGGTGTATACATGATCAGCAGTGTAAAAGAGAAATTTGTAAAAGTGCAAACGCGTCAGTATGCCAATGCATCCGTAAGTTTTGTGCAATACTATGGTATGTGTTATGACGAGAATGGAAATCTGTGGCTGGGTACCGATGGCGATGGTATATATAAATCTAAAATTACCGGTGAAGTTGTAAAGCACTATAAGGCTGACGGCCGTACCCGCGGACTCACCGACAATGCTATACTCACCGCGCTGCGCGATCATCATAACAATGTTTGGTTCGGTACCTATTCGCAAGGACTTTTTAAATATGATGCCCAACACGATGCCTTTATAAATTACCGATACGCAGGCGATCAGACAGGAGGTAAAGATGTTCGTGTGATCTTTGAAGATTCGAAGCATAATCTCTGGATCGGAACTAACCGCGGTGGACTTTGCGTAGTGGATGAAGCTACGCGCACGTATCGAAATATACCGGGGTCCGCAGGTATACTGCGTGCCGGTGATATACGCACCATCGCAGAAGATAAAAGTGGTGGTTTGTGGATTGGTTGTTATGGTGATGGTCTTCATTACTTCGACCGAGTTTCCGGAAAATCAAAACGATACTTCCATACGTCAGAAACGGATGATCAGTTGAAGAGCAATGTAGTATTTGCATTGTGTCTCGATCGGAAGGGACGAGTATGGATCGGAACCGGTGGAGGAGGAGTGAGTTCGTACGACCCGGTTGCGAAAACCATTACGCGCTTCAGCGAAAAGGACGGACTCGCTAACAATACGATCTATGCTATACTCGCTGATAATGCAGACAACCTGTGGATCAGCACCAATAAAGGTATATCCAAGTATGAAACGGGTAAAGGACAATTTTATAATTACGATGTGAACGATGGCTTGCAGGAAGGGCAGTTCAACCCGGGATCTGCTTTGTATAATGATATAGCAGGCTATATGTGCTTTGGCGGAACGATGGGACTAAATATATTTTATCCCGACCAGGTGGTTGAGCATTTAAAGAAACCGAAAGTAATGATATCCGGTTTTCAGTTGTTCAACAAGCCGGTGGAAGTAAACAGTAAAAACGAAAATGATTTTGCACTCAGTGAAGTTATCAGTGTTACCAAAGAGATTACGCTCAAGCATGATCAATCTGTATTTACCTTTGAATTTGTTGGTCTCAACTATAGTTATCCGGAGAAGAATAAATATGCCTATAAACTTGAAGGTCTGGACCGCGACTGGAACTATGTAGGCAATCAACGCTCGGCTACGTATCGTTATCTTGAACCGGGCACCTATACTTTTAAAGTAAAAGCATCAAACCAGGAAAATACATGGAGTGATGATTACGCCAGTATTGGCATTACAATACTCCCTACATTCTGGCGCACACCACTGGCGTACTTCCTGTATGTTATTATTATCGGTGGTTTATGTTTTGCAGTAATAGCCGTTCGTAAAAAGCAGGCAACATTACGCAAGCGACTGAAAATAGAAAAGGCACAACGCAAGCGCGAACGACAACTGGTGCAGGAGAAGCTGAGTTTCTTTACAGAGATATCGCACGAGTTCCGAACTCCGCTTACGTTAATGATTGGTCCGCTGGAAGAAATGGTAACACGTGAAGGAAGCTATACACCCACCGGGCGCAAATTAAAAATGGTATACCGGAACGCGCACAAGCTTCTTAACCTGATCAACAAACTGCTCGACTATCGTAAAATAGAAAGCGGTAACATTGTGCTGAAAGTTACCGAAGACGACATCGTTGCATTTGCCGAAGAGATATATATTACGTTCAAGGAATTAGCCGTACGAAAAAATATAGCGTTCAGCTTTCATGCCGATGAACCTTCACTGATGGCGTGGTTCGACAAGGAAAAGATGGAGATGGTATTGAACAACATTATCTCCAACTCTTTCAAATATATAGGTAAAGGAAATGAGGTCGGCATCTCTATTCGTAAACAGGTAACGGATAAATTTCCGCAGGGTAAAGTATGTATCCGCATCAAGGATAACGGTATTGGTATACCTAAAAAACAATTGGGCAGTATATTCGATTGGTTCTATAAAGGCGATAGCTCCGGGCCGATGAGTTCCGGTATAGGACTCGCCCTCGCCAAGAAACTGGTACACTTGCACAAAGGCGAAATATATGTAGAGAGTGTGGAAGGAAGCGGTTCTACTTTCAGTATCAAGATCCCGTTAGGTAAAGATCATTTCAAACCGAATGAGATTGTGATCGCCACCAATGAAGATAAATTTCTGCTCAATGGAAACGGCAAGCCGGCAGCCACTCCGCCCGTAGGTATAATGCTGGATGATAGTGAAGAAGAAGATGCTACCGGAAAAAAAGGACAGCGCAGTTTGTTGATCGTGGAAGACGATGAAGACATTCGCCTGTTCTTAAAAGAATACTTCGAACGTAATTACAGAATCTATGAAGCAAGCCATGGTAAAGATGGACTTGCCCTTACCGCGGAACATCATGTCGATCTGATCATCAGCGACATTATGATGCCGGAGATGAACGGTATAGATTTTTGCAAAGCATTAAAGAGTAACATTCGCACGAGTCACATTCCGGTAATTCTGCTTACCGCGAAGACTTCGCTCACCCACCACAAAGAAGGTATAGAAATAGGAGCGGACGCCTATATTACCAAACCGTTTAGTCCGGAGATGCTCACGCTTACGATGAACAACCTGCTGCAGTCGCGCGAGAATCTGAAGCGCTTCTACCGGAATCTATTTACCGTAAATGGAAATGGAGCTGCTGCGCCCGAAGCACATTCACCGGATGAAAAATTCCTGCAGTCTATTTACGACATCCTCAAAGCCAATCTCGATCATCCCGATTTCAACGTCAACGAACTTTGCGAATCGTTGAACATGAGCCGGTCACTCTTATATAAAAAGGTGAAGATGCTCACCGGACTTTCGCCAGTGGAGTACTTGCGGTCGTTGCGCATGCAGGAAGCCGCGCAGTTGCTCAAGTCCAAAAAGTATAAAGTTTTTGAAGTGGTATACATGGTCGGCTTCTCAGACCTGAAGTATTTCCGCCAGTGCTTTGTAAAAGAATTCGGGTACGCACCCTCGGAATTCCTCAAAGGCAGCGAATCAGTCGATTGACATTTACCCCCCTTATCAGAACAATCCATTACCGATCTGAAATTTTCCGGAAGTGATCCCGGAAATCAGCGGTTATGGAGCGTTTCTGCGGCCAAAAAACATCCACCCCTCACGAAGTATAGATTTCTCCCTCCTTGTTGAAAACGATTTCGGACACCTTTGCAAAGGTTTGCACCACCAAGGAAGCAACCGAGCCCAAGTAAAATCCTAAACCAACGCTACGGTATGAAAGACATCTTCAATTCAGGTTAGCAGGTTCTGCTTTGCACATCGAATCGCCCGCAAGGGCTCACAAAAACATCCAAACAAAACCGAACTTATGATCATTAGACATTTACTAAAAAGAACCATGGCCCCGCGCATCGTCACCATGATACTGCTCGGATGCCTGTACGCTTCGATTCCGCTCTTTGCCCAAAACATCACTGTGAAGGGAAAGGTTACTTCACAAGATGATGGTACTGGTTTGCCTGGCGTTAGCATCGTGGTAAAAGGAACTTCCATCGGTACAACGACAGACGCTGAAGGACAATTCTCACTCAATGCACCGGATCAAAATGCTGTTCTGGTATTTTCATTTATCGGATACAAGACCCAGGAAGTTGTAGTGGGAACGCAGACAACATTTGATATCGCGATGACTTCGGATGTTGAGACACTTTCGGAAGTGGTGGTGGTAGGATACGGTGAACAAAAGAAAGAAACCCTCACCGGATCAGTATCGCAGATAAAAGGTGATGATATAATAAAGAGTCCGCAGCCAAACGTATCCAACTCACTGGCTGGACGCTTTTCCGGTGTTATCGCCAGCAACCGTGGTGGTGAACCGGGTTACGATGGCAGTAGCTATAACATTCGCGGTTTGGCAACAACCGGTAATAACGATGTATTAGTTGTAATCGATGGTATACCTGGACAGTTGGGAGGTCTTGAACGTTTAAATCCCAACGACATTGAAAGTGTATCTATCCTGAAAGATGCTTCGGCTGCTGTATACGGAAGCCGTGCTGCGAACGGTGTAATTCTCGTAACTACCAAGCGTGGTAAATCGGGTAAGCCTACGATTAACTATAGTTTCAACCAGGGCTTTTCATCACCAACACGTTTGCCAAAGATGGCCGATGCTGCTACTTACGCTACCATTCAAAACGAGATCGACTACTATAATAACAAAGCGGGTGGTATGAACCAGCACTATAGCGAAGAACAGATTCAGCGGTTCCGCGATGGATCTGATCCGATCAACTATCCCAACACCGACTGGGCGGCTGAGACACTGAAAAAAGTAGCACTGCAAAACCAGCATAACCTTTCCATCAATGGCGGTACACAGGATGTACAATACTATGTATCACTTGGTAAAATATACCAGGATGGACTCTATAAGAACGGAGCTACGAAATACAACCAGTATAATTTCCGCTCGAACATTGATGCGAACATTACGAAAGATTTCAAAGTGTCGTTGTCATTGGCCGGTCGCCAGGAAGATCGCAAGTACCCTATATCTTCTGCAAATGATATATTCCGCTCTATATACCGCGCGTATCCAACTGTGATAGGCCGCTATCCGAATGGATTCCCATCTACCGGTGTTGAAAACAACAACCCGATCATGATGGTGACCGATGCCGGTGGTACCAATGAAAATCCGATAAACGTATTCAACGGAATTCTGCGCGCAAGCTATGCATTACCATTTGTGAAGGGACTTTCTGTAGATGGTTTCTATGCAGTTGATAAGACCTGGAATTTTTCAAAAGCTTTCAGCAAGCCGTATACGGTATATGAGTATAATAGCGCAACAGACGTATATAGCCGTAAGGTAACAGGCGGATCATCAGGCACAGCTAAGCTCACGGAAGGACAGGAGAATAACACGATGATCACTGAAAACTTCAAATTGAATTATGAGAAGCAACTTGGCAGCCACTATATCAATTCATTTATAGCATACGAACAA
>CAMLLI010000208.1 GCA_946480685.1 uncultured Flammeovirgaceae bacterium
CAAACAGAAACCTGTCTTTCTGCAAACTGTTCAGCCATGCTTTGTTGTTCTCTTCCGGGCTCCATTTATAGGAGTCAACATTCTGGCCGAGCAGTGTTACTTCGCGATAACCCTTGGCAAACAGATCGGCTGCCTCGGCAACAATAGACTTCGGATCGCGACTGCGCTCACGTCCGCGGGTGAAAGGCACCACGCAGAAGGTACACATATTGTCGCATCCGCGCATGATCGATACAAAAGCCGTTACGCCATTGGAGTTCAATCGCACCGGACTGATGTCGGCATACGTTTCTTCGCGTGATAAAAACGTATTGATTGCTTTCTGACCGTCATCAACCTGGCTTATCAGGGCGGGCAGATCGCGATAGGCATCCGGACCAGCCACGAGGTCTACGATCTTTTCTTCTTCCAGGAACTTAGCCTTCAGGCGTTCAGCCATACAACCGAGTACACCGACTAATAATTCAGGCTTATGTTTTTTAAGACCATTGATATGTACCAGGCGATGGCGAACAGTTTGCTCGGCCTTTTCGCGAATGGAACACGTATTCAGAAAAACTACATCGGCCACCGCGATATCAGACGTGGTGTCGAAGCCTTCTTTTTGTAGAATGGACGCTACGATCTCGCTGTCAGCGAAATTCATTTGACATCCATAACTCTCTATATATAGCTTCCGTTTGTTTCCGGTATTTTCTTCTTTCGAAACATGAATGGTCTCACAGGTTTCGGTATCCTGAGGATTTAAAACGTCAAGGTCTCCAATCAAATTCTCCATCGTACTCCAGATTAAGTCGCAAAAGTACAACTTTTAGTCTTTTATGGTGACATGTTGTCATGGGGATTTACAATTTTCGATTTACGATTGTAGATTTCGTCCCACTTTAAAATCAGATTATGGCCTTGATAAAAGCTGTACGCGGGCACGAGCCGAAGTTTGGGAACAATTGTTTTCTGGCAGACAATGCGACTGTCGTTGGGGAAGTGGTGATGGGCGATAACTGCACCGTATGGTTCAACGCTGTTGTGCGAGGCGATGTACATTCGATAACGATCGGCAACAACACCAATATACAAGATGGTGCCGTGATTCACTGTACATATCAGAAGGCCAGGACAACGATCGGTAACAACGTATCGATCGCACACAACGCTATCGTCCACGGATGCACGATTCACGACAATGTGTTGATCGGCATGGGCGCCATTGTTATGGACGATGCCGTGGTAGGAGAGAACTCTGTAATTGCTGCCGGAGCCGTAGTGCTGGCCGGAACCGTGGTGGAACCGGGAAGTATATATGCAGGCATGCCGGCGAAGCGTGTTAAAGATATTGGCGATGAGATGAAAGCAGTCATTCAGCGGACTGCCCGTAACTATCCGATGTATGCGGAATGGTTTAAAGAATAGTTGAGGTTTGCGGAAAAATAAACCCGCAGACACCCATTTTCTTAACTATAGAATTGTGTTTTTTTGAGCTTTTATTTTTAAATTAAAGAACGATTAAGTCGAGTTATGGCAGCAGTAGAAAATCTAGGTTTCAATCCTAAAGTCGTTGAAGATTACCAGGCACGCATGACTGCCCTGGGAAGAAACTATGTGTTGGATGAGGAGGACGAAGCTTCGGATGAATATGCTCACTTCTATTTCATTGGTAAATTTGAAGGAAGAGATGTGATCTACGATGCAGTGATCTATACCCTGCGTCTGCAACATGAAAGCGAGCTATACGAAATTGCCGAGCACCGCGCTGCCAAACATTTTCCGGAGTATAAGAAGATAACGTACGATGAAGACGAGAACGGCAATCTCGAAACACTAGATCCGCTCGAAGAAGAGATCGGTCTCTTCATGGCTGAAGTAATTATGGAGCTTGAAGAAGACGAGACGGTGAAAGTGAAGGAACACGTTGACATGGACGAGAACGCTGAATTTGGTATAAGCCTCGATGTGGGGCTTCACGTTGAACAGATCACCGATAAGATCATCGAAAAATTCATTCGTGATTTTAACGAGGATGCCTTGAAACTAGATCCTACACTTTATTCCTACCAGACTGAGGATCAGGAAGCTGGTTGATTTCATGGCGCACTGTACGGTAAAAGATTTTGTGTAAATTATCTGGATGGCATATCCGGCCTCCAGAATTTCTGTACATATTTGCGCCCTGAACTCTGATCCTTAAAGAATGAAGAATCTTTCGTTGATTTTAAACATCGTGCTGCTGGTAGCAGTCGCGGTATTATTTTACTTACATTTCTCATCGGCCAAGCCTGCAACAGCTGAAGGTTCTTCAGTAGCACCGGGCGAACTTACCGTGGCCTATATCAACTCCGATACGGTATTGAAATACTACGATTACCTGAAGGCGCAGAAAACTGTGCTGGAAGACAAGTCGAAGAAGATCGAGCAGGAGTATCGTAACCGTGCCATCGGTCTTCAGAACGAGATCGAAGCATACAAGCGCAATGTAAACAGCATGACGCTTGGCCAGGTACGTGCAACTGAAGAAGATCTCGGCAAGAAACAACAGAACCTTCAACTATATCAGCAGAGCCTCGGCCAGCAATTGATGGAAGAAGAAGCTAAGCTGAACCGCGAGCTATACGAACGCATTACCAAGTTTTTGAAAAAGTATGGTACTGACAAAGGTCTACAGGTTGTATTAAAGTACGATCCTACCAGCGATGTACTTTTTGCCGGTGAAGCGATCAACATTACCAAAGATGTTATCGATGGCTTGAACTCAGAGTATACGCAGGAGAAAACAGGCGTGCCTGCTGATACTACTGCTGCTAAAAAGTAATTCACGATAAAAAATCGTAACAGAAATCCGGGCCCGGTAAACTATCGGCCCGGATTTTTTTATATTTGACGACTACCTTATGGCAAGTCGTATAGCAAATGTGCTCCGCATCAAGAGCGAAGAACAAAAGCAAATCATCGTGATGCTTTGCACCGGCTTCTTCATGGGAGTGTTCATTGCAACGTACCAGGTAACAGCCGACTCGCTCTTCCTTAATCGTATGGGCGCTTACCTCGACAAAGCGTTTCTAGCTGCAGGCGCCCTTGGTATAATTACTACATCAGTCTTTGCTTTTTTTCAGAGCTGGATCCGGTTTACAACGCTAGCCCTGGGCGCAGTTGTTCTCATCCTGATATTTACGCTGGGTGCATACTGGCTGCTGCAGCACGGAGACCCTGCCTGGCATAATTACTTTGTGTTTGCCTTGTATTGCATGACGGGCCCGATCACCGCCATTCTGCTGTTGAGCTTCTGGGGTATATTTGGTCGCTTGTTCAATTTCAGGCAGTCTAAAAGAATTATCGGGTGGATTGATACCGGGCAGTTGATCGCTGCGATCCTCGCCACACTCATTGCCATTCCGTTTACTTCCAAGATCATTCACGATACAGCCGATTACCTGCTGGTATGCGCTACGAGCATCGCGATTGTGTCAGTGCTTCTATTCGTTATAGCATCATCATTTTCATTATCGAAAAATAACCCGCGTGAGTTTGGTTCGGGTGTACGAAGAGAGACCAGAGTCAACCGGCTGATGCGCGATCCCTATATCCGCATGCTGTCCATCTTTCTGCTCATCTCCATGGTGATGTTCATGTTCACACAGTATGCTTTTCAGCAACTCGTGCAAATTCAGTATCCAAAAGAAAGAGAACTTACCAACTTCAACTCGTTCTTTACCGGCGCGGTATATGGTATAAGTCTTATCATGCAGACGTTTATCAACCAGCGCATCATCAGTAATTATGGTTTGCGTATATCCCTCTTTGTATTGCCGCTGGTTGTTATACTGTTCGCAGTAGGCTCGTTACTTACGGGCGGTATATTTGGTTATGAAAAAGTATTGGGCACAACGGGGTTCCTGTATTTCTTTTTGTTTGTAGCGTTAACGCGTCTCTTCAACTGGACTCTGCGCGACTCGTTGGAAAACCCGGTGTTCAAGTTGTTCTTTATACCGCTTGATAATCGTCTGCGATTCAACATTCAATCCAAAGTAGAAGGGTTGATGAACGAGAGCGCACGCTTTGTAGCAGGTCTGCTGATCTTTGGTCTGGCATTCGTGCCGTTCTTTAAAGTTATACACATCGCTATATTTCTGTTGCTGCTGGCGGGTGCATACTTCTATGTTGTTAACCACATGTATAACGGCTATCGTAACAAGATCCGTTTGAAACTGGAAGGCACCGACATTCAGCAGGAGAAACTTGAAAAAGGATTGTCGCAGGTAACATCGCGGCTGGAGAATATGCTCGCGGTTCCCAATCCGTCCAAAGCTGTGTTCTCATTCAAGTTACTGGAGAAGATCAACGCAGCACATGTACCGGTGTGGGTAAATAACCTGATGAAAAACGAGGAGGAATCGGTACGGCTATACGCACAGGACAGAATGAATGAACTGAAGGGACTTTCCGTTTCCGATAAGTACGTGATCCGCATGGACACAACGAAGATGGATGGCACTGAAAAAAATGTACTGAGCAAAGAAGATCTCGAACTCATTATTCAGAACGGTGGGGATATAACCAAGACGCGGATTCAGAAGTTAACGCGTTCTACCAATCCGAACGATCGCCACTATGCAGCCGAGTTATTATTGCATACTTCGAAAGAAGAATATACTTCGTTCCTGATGGAACTGCTGCTGGACAGTGAACCGCAGGTACGCAACACGGCTATAAAAACATCGATCAAGAAACATAATGCCGAGATCATCAATGCTATTATTGAGAACCTGGGTAACCCGGTATATAGCAACCAGGCTATGAATGCGCTCGTGCAGATCGGTGCTATAACTTTACCGGCACTGGATACAGCATTTTATCGCAGTGGTCAGAGTACACAAATGATGCTGCGCATCATCCAGGTGATCGGTAGAATAGGAGGGCAGCGTGCGCGTGAGATACTCTGGAACAAAATGGATTATCCCAACAAAGTGATCGTGTCGCAGGTGCTCTTGTCCTTGGGTGAATGCGGGTTCAAGGCAGGTATATCACAGATTACCCGTATCAAATATGTTATAGAATCAGATATATCCGATATAAGCTGGAACCTGAGCGCTCTTTATGAAATAGGAGATGATGGATTCAGTGAGCAGATCCGAACTGCACTGCGTTTCGAAATTCAGAACGACATTGAACACATCTATACCTTGCTCACCATGCTATACGACACGCGGTCGATTCAGTTGGTGAAAGAGAATATAGATAGCGGTACGGCAGAAGGTATCACCTACGCCATCGAGCTGTTGGATGTATTCTTGTCCGAGCAGTTGAAGCAACGTGTTATACCTATACTCGATGATGTGTCGGATGCCGAGCGCATCAGTCGCCTCGAGTATTTTTATCCTAGAGTAAAACTCGATTCGCGTTTGGTGCTGAAATTTCTGATCAACCGTGATTTTACCCAATCGAACCGTTGGACAAAAGCCTGCGTGCTCTTCCAGATTGGCATACGCAAAATCGAAGATTTCAAACTTGATCTCATCGCACAGTTATTCAATCCTGATCTGTTGATACGCGAAGTATCGGCCTGGGCACTCCACAAGATCAGTGCAGCAGAGTACGAACAGAATTCACGCAGGTTAGGAGCCGATGTCAAGTACGAACTCGATGCGTTGATTATTCACTCGCGCAGAATTATGCGCTTTGAAAAAGTGTTGTTCTTCCAGGACATTAATATATTCAACGGAGTGCCGGGATTGACGCTTACATACCTCGCAGATCTGAGCGAAGAGCTCCGCATGAAGAAAGACGAATCGCTCGTGCTGGACGAACGTTCAAACAATTATTTTTACGTATTGAATACTGGTGTGGTACATTTATACCAGCGCGGTGAGCGTACATCAGAATTCAGGCAGGGCGAGTTTATCGGAGAGATGCTGGGGGTTCATCATTTCATCAATACCAACCTGATTGTTGCCCAGACAGACGTGGTGATCCTGAAGTTCAATAAGGATCAGTTCTACGAGTTGCTCTCGGATAATGTGGCGTTGGCAGATAAAGTGCTGGAGTATATTTGAGTTGATACCATGACGAGAGGGAAGAAGATATTTAGTCTGTTTGTTGTAGCATTTGTTGTCCTGATTGCGTACGCGAGTTACGACATCAGCCGCAGAACTACTTTTCCGGGATCGAAATCGCAGCTGCCACAGCGGATCAAAGACACCTACCTGCCCGGTGATTCGGTGAAATCCGATACAACTCAAAAAAGGTAACCAGAAAATTTACACTTTTTGATTTTTTTTCGGTGCAACCGGTTGATTCAACGAAAAAAAATTTTACCTTTGATACAGATTAAAGCCAACTATAGACATGACAATCCCCCTTAGTCGAGAACTTCGGGGGATTTTCATTTAATAGCAGTGCAAACATCGACCCATCCGTCTGCATATAATCCCATTCATCTGCTATATTTTCATGTGAACGATTCAGGCATGGTACTTTTTTACTAGGCCTATATCTTTGACTCAAGATTAAAGCCAACTATAGACAGTGATTATCCCCCGGGGTCCAGGACTTCGGGGGATTTTCATTTTTAGTCGAATCTGTAGATAGCCTGTCCTCCAGCCAGTATACGTACCGTTGTTTCTATATGCTTCAGCCTGCCATTGCTTCCAATATTCTCCGCCAGCGTATTTTTGTCGCTGATTTTTTCTATCTTTTCCTATGATTAAAAATATACTTCGACCTTCGTATACGATCACTCTTTTGATTGTCGTTGTCGCGGCTTGTGTAGATCATAATCTCAGTTCATCTTTTATTGTAGAATGCGACAGCGGTACAACGGTGAGTTACTCGAATGTTGTTGCACCTATTATTCAATCTAAATGTGTAACGTGTCACAACAGTAGCTCGGGCCTGCCGGACTGGTCGGTGTTGACCAACCTGCAGGAGCATGGCGCGGAGATTCAGCGCAGAATAACACTGCCATTAACAGACCCCGAAAAAATGCCGCGATCCGGAAGTATAACACAAGAAGAGCGCGCGGCTATCTACTGCTGGATTCAACAAGGCGCATTAAACAATTGATATACTATATATAGATGAAGATTGTATACCTCGCGTTGATGCTCCTCGCATCAGGTGTGTTACCGGCAGCGGCTCAAAATTATACGACCGAAAAAAGTTTT
>CAMLLI010000209.1 GCA_946480685.1 uncultured Flammeovirgaceae bacterium
TATCCTCTAATAGAACGAAGCGATGAAAAGATTTATAGTATTCATTTTTCTGTGTGCAGGATTTGTTGCAGCTGGTCAGGATCCGCACTTCTCACAATATTACCAGGCACCGCTATACCTTAACCCTGGATTTGCCGGTATAACACCGCAGCAACGCCTCGTGGTGAACCACCGTATACAGTGGCCGAGTCTGCCGCAGGCATTCTCCACCTACGCAGCTTCTTACGATATATTTGTAAATGAATTGCGCAGTGGCTTCGGTGTACTTTTTACAACCGATAAAATGGGTTCGGCCGGCTGGCGCACTACAACAGCCAGTCTGCTATATTCTTACAAGATAAAACTTACCAGCAAGCTTGTCTTCTCGCCCGGTATATCTTTTGGCTATGGTATGAATGGAATTGACCGCAGCAAGTTGCGCATGGGTGACGGACTCGAATATAACGGTACTTCGCTTGACCCTGAACTGAACCGGATTGGCAATGAAAATTACCTCGACTTCGGATCAGGTTTTGTTTTATACTCAAAGGAGATCTGGCTCGGAGCTTCCTTCTCACACATTAACCAGCCGGAGCTTTCAGTGTTAGGAGAAACCAGCAGACTGTCGATGAAGACATCGATACACGGTGGTGTAAAGATACCGCTGCAAGGTTCTCGCACCGCGCGACAATCGTACCTCACACCTTCTTTCATCTATCAGATGCAAGGTGCTTCATTCTCTCAACTGGATCTGGGATTGAATTATCACGTCGACCCGGTATCGCTCGGACTTTGGTATAGAGGAAAGCCATTCCAGAAAGGTATAAACAACAGCGTTGAGCAAGACGCCTTCATTATTTTCCTCGGGCTATATTTCAAGAATTTCAACATTGGGTATAGCTACGACTTTACCATCTCCAAGCTGCAGTCGGCATCCGGTGGAGCGCATGAAGTTTCACTTGTATACGAATTCGCAGCACGTAACGCAGACAAGAAGAAAAAGAAATACAAACTCATCCCCTGCCCTTCATTCAACAGCAAAGAGGGCTTCTGGAATTAGCAGTGCTCTCAACAAAAAATACCCGCGCTCATGATGTTCACAATGATTGATCAAAACCGAAACAGAAAGCCAGCAGCATTGCTAAAGGTTATCGGTTTTTTACTCGCATGGAGTTATAGCATAACAACAACCTATGCACAAACACCCGTGATACAATTCGTGAGCAAATCAAGCGGCAGCATGGAGCAACTTGTAACATTGAAGGGCAGCGGCTTTGGCACCGATGCAACGAAAGTACTGGTGATGTTCGGTGCCGCCAAAGCAGATATAGTATCGGTAAGTGACCAGGTGCTCACCGTAAAAATTCCAGCCCTTACTACGTTCGATAACATTGCCGTTACCAATCTCACCTCCAACCTGACAGGCTATACGCAGAATCCTTTTCTCCTGAGCTTTCATGGTGACGATGCGCAGCCGTTCAACCCTAACAACCTCGAAGGACAGTTTGATTTTCCGGGAGGTGTTGCCAAAGAAGAAGGTCTCTACGATTTATGTTTATGCGATCTTGACGGTGATCGTAAAAGTGATCTCGCTGCAGCCAGCGACAACTTTGCCAAGATCAATATATACCGAAACACTGGTACAGGACCCGGCAATGTTGCGTTCAACAGTAACACGGCTGTAAATCTTTTTTCGCGTACGCTTCAGATCAAGTGTGGAGATCTGAATGGTGACGGCAAGACTGATCTCATTGCTACCGAGAAAGGATCGACCAATAAAATATTTATACTGGAGAATAATAGTCCTGGGCCGGGTACGCTGTCGTTTACATCACAGTCCGTACGACTTACTGACATTACTCCCCGGCATATTGAAATAGCCGATATAGACCTGGATGGTAAGCCGGAGTTGATCGTTACATCACAAGCCAGCAATGCTGTGCTGGTGTTGCAGAATAAAAGTACCCGCACGTCTATCATCTTTGCGCCCGCACCGGTAACAATTCCGATTTCCGGTATAGCCGGTACCGATGCATTGGCTGTAGCCGATATAGATGGCGATCGTTTACCGGATATAATTACTGCGCCGTATCAGGCCACCGGAGATATATGGGTGGCGAAGAATAGTTCTATTCCGGGTTCACTATCCTTTGCGAGTGCGCAAAAGTTTACCGCAGGTACCGCGATCAATACCATTCGCACCGGAGATATAGATGGCGATGGAAAGACAGATATAGCTTTCACACAATCGTCCGCTTCGGTTGGTATCTTACTGAATCAGTCAAACGCATCGGGTATATCTTTTGGTGCCATCAAAACATTTACCATAGACGTTGGTCCCTGGGGCCTTGCGTTTGGTGATCTTGATGGTGATGGGAAAGCAGATCTTGTTACGGCCTCTGTCAAAAAGAAATCGCTTACTATTCTGAACAACACCAGTACACCGGGCAACATATCTTTTCAAACAACAACGAAAGCCACTACCTATCTCAATCGTCATGTAACCATAGGCGATGTGGACAGTGATGGTAAGCCCGATATAGCCTTTACCAGTATTGATGATCCATTACAAAATATAGCAGCCTCAAAAGTTTCCATCTTCCGGAACAAGACGTGTATGATTCCGGAAGTAACACCGGCCGGACCGCTGAACATTTGTAGCAGTAATGCCACTCCCCTTACCGCTACACAAGGCGGAGGTATCGTATATGAGTGGACAAACCTCTCCACCAACGCAACCTCCTCCGGCACAAATACCTTTACTCCCACCGTCTCCGGAGATTACAACGTGAAGGCTACTGCTGAAGGCGGGGCTTGCGTGCCGGTATCAAACACCGTTAAAGTTACAATTGCTGCCGGTGCAGCCTCTGATCCCCAGCCTGCGAACAACGGTCCGGTGTGCCAGGGAAAAACACTTATACTCTCGTTAAAAAATGACCTGGGTGCTGGCTACAGTTACCAATGGACAGATGCTTCCGGAAAAGTTGTCGGCACGGATGCTACGGTTCAAATCGACAATGCGAAGATTGCAGACGCAGGTATATACGCTGTTAATGTATATGCCGGCGATGCAGCTACCGGATGTCTTGCACGAACAGCAACAACCACGGCACAGGTCACAGCAATACCGGACTTTAGCATTCAGCGTTCTACGCCCGAAGTAATCTGTGGCGGACAACTATCAACGCTCACCGTCTTTCAGTATAGTACAGACTTTACTTACCAATGGTATGAACGAACTGCCGGAGCGCTTTCATCCGGGAAGTCAATTGTGCGGGGAACATCTGGTGAGTATTATTACACGGCAACTTCTGTGAATCCCAATTGTCCTGTAGCAACATCATCACCTGCCAAACTTACGGTTGCAGATCCCCCGGCTCCAGCATTCGATGCACCTACATCGGCATGTCAGGGCACTGCAGTCTCCTTCAAAAATAACACGAGTGCGTCTGGAACAGCCGAAGTTTTTTACACCTGGAATTTTGGTGACTCCCAAACATCCACAGAGCGAGATCCGGTACATATATATACTTCCGCCAATACATCATATTCAATCACGCTCAGTGCATCTTACACCAGCGGTGCATGCGCGCGTACAGCCACGAAGACTATATCTATAACGGCAGCCATTCCTCCGGTTATGAGCAGCAGTACGGGAGTATACGAAATATGCGAAGGACAATCTCTTGTACTATCGCTCTCAGGCTCGTTCAGTAATTACAAATGGAATACCGGAGCTACGGATCCATCCATTACCGTAACACAACCCGGAGCCTACACGGCAGAAGTTACGGGCAACGATGGATGTGTCTTCTCGGTAACCGGTAATGTTGCGGCACTGCCTCCTCCTCATGTAGTGGCTACTGCACAACCTGCAACTATCAACGAAGGCGAAAGCAGTCAACTGGAAGCATCCGGCCTAACCACCTATACCTGGGAACCTGCTATATCTTTGTCGCAGACCGATATACCCAACCCGGTGGCAAAGCCAACCGTATCGACATTGTATACCGTTCGTGGTGAAGACGATCACGGTTGCGCAGGAGAAACTACTATAGAAGTGCGTATACAAAACGCAACCGCATCAACCAAGCTTAAGCCAAGCCTCTTCTTTTCTCCCAACAACGATGCTATCAATCCATACTGGACGATCGAAAATATACTGGACTACCCACAATGCAGCGTCACAATCTTTGATGACAAAGGCATTAAAGTATTTGAAGCAAAACCTTACCTGAATACCTGGGACGGCACGATCAACGGCAGAGCACTTCCCGATGGTGTTTACTATTTCATCATTCGCTGCGATGGCCAGGAGAAAACTCCGCGCACCGGGAGTATCACGCTGCTTCGATAATATATACCTTAAAGCGTCATCAATTCGGCTACGCGTGCAGTGGCGTCCTGAACATCGATGTGCGCAGGTATATCTTTCCGGTTGTCCCAATTCTCTTCCCATTTCAGTATCTGTAACCGGACCGCGTCTTCGTCAAACTTCTTTCCGGCAGCATGCGCTTTCTTCATCTCTTCGAAGAACATTTTCCAGCGGGGAACATAGAAATCTTTATACATACCCTGCCATGATTTTGAAGCATAATCTTTCAGGTTATCGCCTCCCCAAATCGTGATCTGCGTTCGCGCGTTCTGTATATATAGTTCAGATTCCTGGGCATTACCTCCATAGCGCGAAGCATCACCCAACCACGATCCCAGCACGTTCAGTTGCTGCACACCAATCAGTGTATCGAGCTTTCCGGCTAATAAAAATGTTCTGTCTGCCAGAGCATCACCGTTTGCAATGTTGCCAGATTTATAGGCCTTCGTTGCATCGATCAATATAGAATCAATATGCATACTCATATAGTGACGTGTGAATTCAACCAGATCGTGTGCGAGCAAAGGGTTGTTCTTATTTTTCTCCGCCTCCTTTAACAAAAGCTGCAGTGCTTTTCGGAGTTTCGGTTTATCACTTGGGTACCCGGTAAATTCAACAATGCCTGCCGTTGGTCGTTTGAATAACAGGTAAGCTCCACCACCTTTCCACCAGCGCGGTGTCCAATAACGTGTTTGAAAAACAGACTCCTTCAGTAAATCCCAGGAGGCTACTATATCTTCTGAAGTATATCCGTAACGATCATGGCTATATTGCTTGATCCAGTCTTCCCATACTATACCTTCACCGGACCACGACAAATCATATATATACTCATATACCACCGAGTTGTTATGCAGTCCTTCCGGCAAAACACCGTAGCCCACCAGGTTTCGTTTGTCGGTGTTATTAAGCAAACCGGTTACTTCTTCATTATAAAACTCGAAGTCACCATATACCGGGTTCGATCCTCCGTAGTTGTGAACATAGCCATACGTCCACTGCTTGCCTCCATACGCCTTGGTGCGTTTCCATATACCGGGATAGCGATCGTTACCAAAATCCTGGATGATCATTTTTGATGGCGGCACTTTACTCAGAAAAGATTGAATAGACGTTGTGTCCCAAAAAACAGAATCGTTACCAAAGAGCCACCCTTGCATAACCCACGTTGCAGAAGAATCACCCTGCTGAATGGATTTATATACCGCTTCACCATATTCTGCAAGCAGGCTTTGTTTGTTGGCAGCCGTAACGGGTGGCTTCATTTCGTTAAATGAATCCGCGAGGTAGAAAGATGCATCGCCATACATCTCCTGGTATATTTCAATAAATCGTTTACCAATGGTGAGGAACAATGGATCTTTCGGATCAAGCATATAGGTGCCTTCAAACCCCTTCTCCCACGGTTCGAGTTGGCGTATCTGAGCTGACTGAAATTTCTCTTTCAGTTTGGCCGGTACATAACCGCTGAAGGCGGGTACTACTGGGTGCATACCCAGTGATCGCATGCGCTCGAGTATTTGCTTTTGCAACGCCTCTTTCTTTTTGATATAGCTCATCGGCAGCGGCCCGCCATAACCATTTATATTGCCCATACGATGCCAGGGTAAAAATGCTGCACCGCTGAAGTGTTCGAGTATATCTGCATCGATAAGTCCCATTTCTTTCCACAGTCGCAGATACAACGCCTCCTGTCCTTCCATCGCTGAAGGCATGTTGATGCCGCGTATTGCCATCCAGTCGATCTCTTTTTCCCAGCGCTCCCAATCCCACCAAACGGTAGTATAACCGAAGGCGCACACGTTGAGGTATTGCCTATAAACGAAAGGAGATTGTAAAGTTTGTAAAGGCAGATCGGGCCATTGTGCCGGCAAGCTTACGCGATTGCCTTCCCAGCTTATATGAACAGCCCCAACCTTTCGAAGGTATGTATAGGCACCATAACATATAGCAGGGATTGAACTGCCTTCTATAATTACTTCACCGCGTGCCGTGCTGATGGTTACCTGATCGGTAGCATGGTCGGTCAGTCGCAATACAAATTCATTTGCCCGTGGTCCTATCAATCTTTCCAGAGCGTTATAGGCGGGCATAACATTCGCGTTGTACTCGCGTATTTCCCGGCCGGTTCTGCAGGAAATTAAAAGTATAAAACAGAATAACAGGCAACCGGTATATTTACCGCTGCTATAGAGTGCTTTGTGAACGGATTGACCGAAGCGAACAAAAGAGGTATCTGGCATGTGCTATAGTTATGGATATACCATAAATATAGCACTAAATACAAAACATCCGCATAGGCTATATTTACCTATTGGTCGAGCCAGGCTTCGGCTTCTTCTGCGGATCTGAAATTTTGCTTGGGAAATTGTGTGGTTTTAGCCACGGCATTGAGCTGCATCTCGGCGAGGTCATCGTCACGCAGTATTTCGGCAACCTTTACAACACCGGCTTTCAACAAGATTGCCTGCGCCTGTTCATGAAGCTTTACTACTTCTTTGGGATGCGTTTTCATTTCAGAGGCATCGGTTAAAAGCGTAAAACCTCTCTTCAGTTTGGATACAGCTGCAGTCCAGTGCTTGAGATAATCCGGCACAGCTTCGGGGTTTCTCCAGAAGCCAATAATTTTCAGGTACGCTCTGTTTTTCTCCAGAGATACGGAGATGATGTAAAATTTGTTTTCGCTGATCTTTACGAGGGGCATAGGGGTATGGCTTTTCGAGATACTAATCTATCTCATTTTTTGATTGTCTCAACGGCTGCATTGCTTCTTTTGTTACAACCGTCACAACGTAAGC
>CAMLLI010000210.1 GCA_946480685.1 uncultured Flammeovirgaceae bacterium
ATTCCGAAGATATCAGAGTTACGCATGATGAGGTACTCTTTTCCATCGATGTTGATTTCAGTACCGGCATACTTTCCATAGAGTACAGTGTCTCCAACTTTCACTGTTACCGGCTTGTCTTTCAGACCTTCACCAACAGCGATGATTGTGCCTTTCTGAGGCTTCTCTTTAGCCGTGTCAGGAATGATGATTCCAGACGCTGTCTTTGTTTCAGCTTCAGCGGGTTCAACTAGCACCCTGTCCTCATTTGGTTTAAAGTTGATTTTTGCCATATACGTAATGGATTTTTAAGGTTTAACAAATTTGATAGTCACCGCTTAACAGCTTTTGTGCCATGGCGGAAAGAGACGCGAATAACGGACAATTTTTCCAATTCCTGTCAGCTTTTACAACGTTATTATCCCCTCCGTGGCATGAAATTAGAATGCTATAATGGCAAGATGGCAGTTAGGAGTGAGGGGAGGCGCGTGAAGATGTGGTGTAATGTCGGGAGTAAAAAGTCGGAAAGTCCGGAAGACGGAAAGTCCGAAAGTCGGGAAGTTGGAGAAGTCTGAAAGTTGGGAGTCTAGAAGTTAGAGATGGAGCGAGGTGGAAGTTAGTAGCTAACCGAATAGATAATTATGAGTTTGAGAATTGATGGACGATGGAATTTCACGTATAGAATGACGGAGCTGTATAATTCACGTTGACGAAAGTTTTGCTCTCTTGTCGCTCGCTAGTGATTCCGCGACAGTCTCTCTTACTTCCAGACTTCCTTGTCTTCCGGACTTCTCCAACTTCCGGACTTTCCGTCTTCCCGACTTTCGGACTTCCCAACTTTCGTCCTCTAAAACCGCACACACCCCAAAACCTTACGCTCTCTTTTTCAATTTTCTAACGGCAGGTCTTTACTGCTTCAAAATGATTTGGTAAATTTTATTTGTTAAAACGCGCAGATATGGAAAGATTGTCAAAAGACTGGTTAACGCAGGGCTTGATTGATTTTGAGTACAAGAAGTACGTGCTGATGGCGTATCTTCAAACCGTACGGAGTTCATTCGACAAAGTAGAACTATATCCGTTCCTCGCTGACTTGGTTTTTCATTACCGGAATTTGCTGGCGGTAAAAGAAAACAAAACACTTATACGCGAGTCTTTTCCCAAGGAGATATCGCTGGAAGAATTCCGTAAGCTTGAACTGACGTACCGGCAGTTGGTAGAAGATGATGCCGTGATGAGCGAGCTCGAAAACATCATTGACTTTTCGTTGCCGAAGATAAAGGACTCGCTGCAGGAAGGTTCTGTAATCTATGAATATGTAGAATCGCAGTGTGAGATCGCTCCCATAGGAGTAACACCGCTATATGCGAACGAAGGCTACTTGTTTGTGACCGTTCCGCCTGAAAAAGAGACTAACATTTACCGTTACCAGGTGAGTATATTTGAAGGAAGCCAGGAGCAACTGCGTAGTCTTAATACCGAGTTCGTAGAATGTGTTGAGAAGCGGCCCCTGTATACATACGAGAATTTAAAGCTCGACCTGATCCGCAAGTTTACCGATATGCCGAACCCGGCTACGTATCTCATTTTGTCGAAGATGAAGTTCCCGTTTTATGAGACACTCATGCCCGTAGCCAAGCGGCTCTTCGTAAAACATATATCAAAATAGGACAGCTTTTGGATTTCAGATGTTGCTACGTATATCCGGGCATCTGTCTGAAATCCAAAACTTTTGCGCATATACTATACATGTAATATATACCTCATTTTCAGACTGCTTTAGTTAAAGCAAGTTGAGTTCTTTGTGTGAAAGAACCCCACATGAAAAAGAACTTCCTCTTTTTAAGCATGCTGTCCGTAGCAGCGTTCTCCTGCAAAGACGATGTTGAAAATCCAGCCTATAATTTCAAAGACCAGAATTTAACGGGAAAGATTGATAATGCAGACTGGGCTTATCAAGCGGGTTATGCATCGCAAGATGGCGCTTCGTCTGAGAGCACGCTTTACATTACGCTGGTACAAGGCCACGAAGGGGATGGCTGCAGTATATCTCCGGAAGGCGATCATGTATTTTTTACAGTACCCAACGCAACCGGTCTGTATAAGCTCAAGTTTGATTATAACAACTGGGACGCTGAAGACAACCAGATCGTAACGTTGTTCGACAAAGAAACTACGACTAACTACTTTGCTTCGGAAGGAGCAGTAGAAATAACATCCATCACCTCGACTCAGATCTCTGGCCGAATCGATGCCCGTTCTGAAGAAGACACCTTCATAAACGGCCGCTTCACCATCACCATCTGCAACTGATATTTTTTCTAACCTAACCTGATAGATAAGCGAAAAGGCACGTACTCCGTGCCTTCGCTTTTTTTTTTACTATATCTTCTTATTACGTCTCCTCTCAAGTGTCTCACTGGTGTTCTAACATAAACACCCACACACCTAAACACCTAAACCCGTCTCAGGTTTTTTGCTTCTTCTTCTTCGCAGCCGGGAACAACACATTGTTCAGGATAAGCCTATAGCCCGGTGAGTTAGGATGCTGATTGAGATCGGTCGGTTCTTCACCCACCTGGTGTTGATAGTCTTCCGGATCATGCCCGCCATAAAAAGTCCAGAACCCCTTGCCGAGTACACCGTGAATATACCTGGCTTCCTTGATCTCTTTGTTCTCGCCCATCACCAGTACATCGGGCTTGATAAGATGTTTTTTGAAACCTGTAGTCTGTCCAAAGAAACCCTGAATTACCTGCGTGTGATTTTGCGTCAGCATGGTAGGAATAGGATCCCACTTGGCAGAAAACTCAAACACCGAGAAGTAATCATTGTCCTGACGAAGGCCTCGTTCGTTGGGTTGATTATCGATGTCTGAAAATTCGTATTGAAGCGGATTTCGCTCTAGTCTGAAATTAGTAAAGGCAAGTGTGTTGTCGTAGTTTAATTTCTGTTGTGCCTGCGGATCGGCCGGGTCGCCATCGTACATGTGATCGCATATATCTACACCATCCGCAGCGAGCGCTATATCATAACTGTCGGTAGCCGAACACATCGCGAATAGAAAACCGCCACCGCTAACAAACTCTTTTATCTTTTTGGAAACAGCAAGTTTCAGTTGTGATACTTTATGAAACCCATGTTTACGTGCGAGGTCTTCTGCTTCTTTTTGTTGTTCTACATACCATGGGTAATTACTAAACTGACTATAAAACTTTCCGTACTGCCCTGTAAAATCTTCGTGATGCAAGTGCAGCCAGTCATATTTAGGGAGCACACCATTCATTACTTCATCATCGAAGATCACATCGTATGGAATTTCAGCATACGTTAATACCAGCGTAACAGCATCGTCCCACGGCTGCTTGCTCTTGGGAGAATATACAGCAATGCGCGGATACTTTTCGAGTTTCATCAGGTCATAGTTAACAGCAGGACTCGCGATCTCGTTGATGATCTGGTTGGCTTGTGCATCGGAAATAACTTCGAAGCTTACACCTCGCACCACGAGTTCATTCTGAATAGCCGGATGATATTGACACATGAAGCTGCCACCCCGATAGTTCAGCAGCCAGTCAACTTCCAAGTCACTTTTCAAGATCCAATACGCAATGCCATACGCCTTCAAGTGGTTGGCCTGCTTTCCATCCATTGGTATAAAAATCGAATTGGCCATGCCGATCTTACCGATCAGCACCAAGGCGAGTAAAATCACACATTTCTTCATACACGACCCATTATTCAGTTTAAATTTACAACACTTGCGTAACATTCACGAGAATGATGCCCGAATTTGGTAATAACGCAGGCTGACTAAATTTTAGTTGCCCGCACGTGTAACATTTCGGCTCGTTTATCAACCTATGTATACGTTCTAAACGTTTCAGGCAGACATGGATATTATTGAAAATATGAAGGAAGGCCTCCGTTCCGTGAGGGCAAATTTACTGCGATCGATCCTTACCGCGCTGATTGTAGCCATTGGTATTACTTCGCTGGTAGGTATACTCACGGCTATTGACGGCATCGAACAATCGGTTAACGAAAGTCTCGCTTCCTTGGGGGTGAATACATTTGATATCAAATCGAAGACCAACCGGGGTGCCAACAACCAGGGGCGGACGGAAAAGGTATATCCGCAGATTACGCTTACCGAAGCATTTCAATTTATCGAGAAATATAGTGTGCCATCAACGAAGAGTCTGGCGGCCGACCTTACTTATGTTGCCGAAGTAAAACGTAAATCCAAAAAGACAAATCCGAATGTGCGCGTAGTAGGATGTAATGATGAGTATGCCGCTATAAAAGCACTGGAGCTGCAGGACGGCCGTAACTTTTCACGTATCGAGATTGAACGCGGCTCGCAGGTAGCGGTGCTCGGGTATAAGATATATAAGACGTTGTATGAAGAGAATGAAAAAGTGATGGGTTCTGAGGTAACGTTTCTCGGAGCGCAGTTCAGGGTGATTGGTGTGCTGGAAGAAAAAGGACAACTGGCTGAAGATAATTTTGATAACATGGTGCTGGTACCCGTGATCAAAGCGAACCAGATGGCCAAGGGCCGCGGACTCAGTTATGAACTGACGGTAGGTATAAATGATCCAACGCTGGTCGAGTACGCCATGGGCGAAGCAACGGGACTGATGCGCAACATTCGTCACGATCGGATAGGAGAACAGAATTCATTCGAACTTGAAAAAAGCGAAACACTTGCCGAGAACATGGCCACCATAACAAACGCTTTACGCATCGGTGGTTTCAGTGTTGGTTTCATAACGTTGCTTGGAGCATCTATAGCCTTGATGAACATCATGCTTGTATCGGTTACTGAACGCACGCGTGAAGTTGGTGTGCGCAAAGCATTAGGAGCAACTCCGCTTCGTATTCGTCAGCAGTTTGTGATCGAAGCTATCGTGGTATGTTTACTGGGCGGTATAGCTGGTGTTGTCCTCGGTATAATTATAGGCAACCTCATGTCGCGTGCTATGGGTATAGATACCTTCGTAGTGCCGTGGATGTGGATGCTGATCGGTATGATCGTATGTATTATCGTAGGACTGATCTCAGGTTACTACCCGGCACACAAAGCTTCGAAGCTTGATCCGATCGAGTCGTTGAGATTTGAATAAAATAGCTGCGAGCGTTGAGCTGTGAGCTGCGAGAAGATAAATAGTATAAAGTTAGTGCTATATATACCTAAGGTTTATTCAAACCTCTCATAGCTCACAGCTCGCAACTCAAAGCTATCTACAAAAGTGGTTTCACGATCTTAAAAACGTTTTCCGCTACAATTTTGTGTCCTTCTACATTCGGATGTATACCATCGGCCTGGTTGAGCTTTTCGTTGCCGGCTACATCTTGTAAGAGAAATGGAATCAGTGTTGCATTATTTTTTTGGGCGAGTTCCGGAAATATTTTTCTGAACTTGGAAGTGTAGTCTGGTCCCATGTTCGGGGGCACCATCATGCCGGCTATAACAATTTTAGCTTTCGGATATTTTGCTTTTACCTTATCGATAATAGCCTGCAGATTTTTTTGAGTTTGTTCAATGGGTAATCCGCGCAGACCATCGTTCGCACCGAGTTCCAGTACAAACACATCTACGGGTTGACGAAGCACCCACTCGAGGCGGGATAAACCACCCGCGGAGGTCTCACCACTTAACCCGGCATTGATCACCTTGCAAGGCTTGCCCTGCTGTTTGAATTTCTTTTCAACGAGTGCCGGAAAAGCCTCTTCGGTTGTAAGACCCAGTCCTGCCGTAAGGCTGTCGCCATAAAACAAAATCGTTTTTGTAGAATTTCCTGCCTGAAACAGGAGCAGAAATGAAATAATCAACCCTAATTTTCCGACCATACGTGTAATAAATCTATTCGTGCTAAATTAAACTAAAACAATTTTAGTTCTTTTAACGATTACTCTTAACAATATCATAAACAAAAACCATGTCAAACACGGTACTGCAAACTGATAACCTCACCAAAATATACCGCTCGGCCAGCAACGAACTAACCGTGCTCGATCATGTATCGTTCTCGGTTAACCAGGGAAATTCGGTCGCGATCATCGGACCATCGGGCAGTGGCAAAACCACGCTCCTCGGACTTTGTGCCGGACTTGACACACCTTCTTCCGGAACGGTTTCATTGATGGGATTCAAACTCAATAACATGAGTGAAGACGATCGTGCCTATATCCGGAATCAATATGTTGGATTTGTCTTTCAGAACTTTCAGCTTTTATCAACGCTAACAGCTCTGGAAAATGTAATGGTGCCACTCGAGCTACGTGGTGAGCGAAATGTACAGGACAAAGCAAAAGGTTTACTAGAGCGTGTTGGTCTCGGCAGTCGACTGCATCATTACCCTACACAGTTGTCCGGTGGAGAGCAGCAGCGTGTAGCCATGGCGCGTGCATTTATTACCGATCCTAAAGTTTTATTTGCTGACGAACCTACCGGTAACCTCGATGAAGAGAATGCTCATCATATTACCGAGTTGTTGTTTGGTATGAACAAAGAAAACGGTACTACACTGATACTCGTTACGCACAACCTCGACCTGGCCCAGCGTACACAACGTATACTGCGCATGAAAGGCGGCAAGCTCGTAGAAGAGATACATACATCCATGGCAGTGGCTAATCATTGAAAGAGTATAAAATTGAAAGATTTAAGAATTGAATCTTTCAATCTTATAATTTTCCAATCTTCCAATTTTTCAAACACATGATAGAGTATATAATCAAGATAAAGCGCAAAGCCAGGAATATATTTACCGACCGCTGGGTATGGACCATGGCATGGCGCGATGCACGTCATAATTTTTCAAGACTGCTCTTGTTTACAGCATCGCTGGTAACAGGTATAGCAGCCGTGGTAGCGCTTGATTCTTTAAACTATACATTGCAGAGTGATATAGACCGGAATGCCAAGGAACTCATCGGTGCAGACTTTGTTGTAAATGGCGATAAGAAGTTTAGTGCTGAATTACAGAAAGCATTTGATACCGTGGGAATGCCGCAGGCATCAGAAGCGGATATGGCTTCGATGGTGTTATTTCTTCATAACAATCAATCAAGGTTGATACGGCTCGTGGCTCTCTCCGGACCGTTTCCTTTCTATCGTGAGATTGAGACATTACCTGCT
>CAMLLI010000211.1 GCA_946480685.1 uncultured Flammeovirgaceae bacterium
TAACCGATAACGACTACGGGTATTCCCGGATAAATATTAACTTTCGGTATCTGTAAGCCTGTAGACTGTGGATTTATCATGAAAGAATTTAAGATTGCCGGTCACACCATACTTCCCGGAGAGTTTAAAGAAATCGATATCAACATTGCGCGGCTCCCTTCGCATACCATCATTGATACTCCTATTTATGTTTCCCGCGGACTCGAAGATGGTCCGGTGCTGGCATTGATTGCCGGTATGCACGGTGACGAGATCAACGGCATGGAGATCGTGCGCAGAATTCTCGATGGCGGTATGCATCAGCCGAAGCGCGGTACCGTTATCTGTATGCCCATCATCAACATGTACGGCTTCCTCAACTATTCGCGCGATGTACCCGATGGTAAAGATATAAATCGCTCGTTCCCTGGTTCGCGCAACGGTTCACTGGCCAGTCGCGTAGCATACCACCTCATGCACGATGTTATACCCTATATCGATTATGGCATCGACTTCCATACCGGTGGGGCTATGCGCGCAAACTATCCGCAGGTGCGTGCATTGCTAACGGACGAAAAAAACATCGAACTGGCCCAGGCCTTTCATGCTCCGTTTACCCTTAACTCTCCGTTTCGTCCTAATTCGCTGCGCAAGGAGGCTTCCAGGCGCGGTAAATATATAATTGTATACGAAGGTGGCGAATCACTGCGCTTCGATCAGAATGCAATCAAAGAAGGCATAGCCGGTACGTTGCGACTCATGAAACATTTGAACATGATCGATGAAGCGCCTCACCCGGACGTGGAAAACAAAATGATCTGGAGCACCACGTGGATACGCGCCAAGAGCGCAGGTCTCTTTCAAACCAATGTATACTGCGGCCAGCTGGTACAGAAAGATGAATGGGTGGGTACGATAACAGATCCTTTCGGAGAATTTAAAGAAAAGGTAATTACTCCGGTAACCGGTTATGTTGTAGGTTTGAATAACATTCCGGTGATCAACGCAGGCGATGCCCTCATGCACATCGGTATGGATAACATGTGCAGGCTGGATAACTTCGGAGAGTAGTGGAAAAATTTCTGGATGAATATGGATATATAGCGTTGATGATCGGCACCTTCTTCGAAGGTGAAACGGCTATACTGGTGGCATCATCATTAATTCATCGCGGACTGTTTGAAGGTCCGTATACGGTGCTGTTCGGTTTTACCGGATCGTTCATCAGCGACTGGCTATATTATTTCATCGGCAGACTTAACGGAAAATATTTCATTGAACATCGCCCCAAGCTCAAAGCAAAATTTCAACCGGTAGTACATTTCTTTCTCCATCACAAACTGCAGATACTTTTTACCTATCGTTTTCTCTACGGCTTCCGCATCATTATTCCACTCATCATTGGTATGAGCAACATCAGGCCGCTTCAGTTTTTAATATATAGTATCATCAGCGGATTGATCTGGGCTACCAGTGTGAGCACGATCGGGTATTTCATTGGAAGATTTTTAAACCTGAAGACAGATGTATACGAAAAAAATATACTCTTCATTGTGCTGGGCTTTGCTGCCCTGGGAGCAGTGATCGGCTTTATCGTAAAACGGGTAACGATGAAAGAGATCGATACCGAGGCAAAAGAATCTTAAGCCGGTAATTTCATTTCGCTGATCATCGATGCAAATACACCTTCTTTCAACGAATAGGTAGAAACGCGAATGCGTTTAAAGGCATGGTGCTCCAGCAGGTAGCGGATCAAACAACTTGCCACAACGATCATGTCTACACGCATTTCAATCATGCCGGGCATATTCATCCGCTCCGCGCGGTTCTTCTGGATAAGCTCCCGGTATATTTCATAAAAGCCCGGTATAGACAACGGTGTCTCAATTTCTTCAGGGCTCTTATGTATATCATGTGTAATGCAGAATATATCACTCAGCGTATCAAATGTACCGGAGGAACCAATGAGTACACCGGGTTGGTAGATTTTCAGTGCATCAAAAACAGGAACGAGTACTTCTTCAAAATATACATTCAGGGCTTCAATCTCGTCTGACGTAATCGGGTCGCTCTTATGAAATTTCTCCAGCAAACGCTGCGCTCCTATCTCCAGGCTCCGTTTCCAGAAGATCTGATCATTATCACCGATAATAAACTCTACGCTGCCACCGCCTATATCAATGATCAGTGATTTTTCGTGTTCCATGTGCAGGGCAGCTTTCACGCCCATGTATATATACTCGGCTTCTTTATCTCCCGAGATGATATTTACATCTATATCTGTAAGCTCTTTGATCTTTCGTACAACCTCATCGCCGTTGCGGGCATTGCGCAGGGCACTGGTACCAAAAGCAAAAACTTTTGTTATACCCGACTGCTCCATGGTGTTTTTAAAACTCTGCATCGCAAGCAATGCGCGGTGCATTCCCTCTTCCGTAATGATGCCCTGGTTTATACCGCCCATACCAATCTTAACCGCTAACCGGTCACGCGAGATAATATGATATCCCCGTTCGTCTGCTTCGGCAATAAGCAGGTGGAACGTGTTCGTTCCCATGTCAATTATGGCAATCTTACTATTCATAAGGGGTAGGAAGGGCCGTGAAGATACTAATTTATTATCCACATTCAACCCGGTGAACTGGTAACAAATAACGTAACATTTCACAGCCTGTTGCCGGTAGTCTGGCGACTGTTATATTTAAGACAAATTCACAATCAAGATGGCCAAGCGAACAACCAAGGAATCCGCATTACAACAAAAATTTGATGAACTGGAACGCAAGAATCAGGAAGCATTAACCGGTGGTGGTGAGAAACGGATCGAGCAACAGCATGCCAAAGGAAAACTAACGGCACGCGAACGCATCCACTTACTGCTTGATGAAGGATCGTTTGAAGAACTCGGAAAATTTGTAATGCACCGAAGCAAAGACTTTGGTCTTGATAAAGAATATTATTTAGGCGATGGTGTAGTAACCGGCTACGGCACGGTGAACGGCCGGCTGGTATATGTCTTCTCGCAAGACTTCACGGTGTTCGGAGGTTCACTCTCTGAGACACATGCAGAAAAGATCGTGAAGATCATGGACCTCGCCATGAAGAACGGAGCACCCGTAATTGGTTTGAACGATTCCGGTGGCGCACGTATACAAGAGGGCGTTGTATCGCTCGGAGGTTATGCTGATATATTTTATCGCAACACGCTGGCGTCCGGAGTTATTCCGCAGATCTCTGCCATCATGGGCCCGTGTGCCGGTGGTGCTGTATACTCGCCCGCCATTACAGATTTTATTTTGATGGTGGAGAACACTTCGTTCATGTTTGTTACCGGGCCGAACGTAGTGAAAACAGTAACGCATGAAAACGTAACGGCCGAAGAACTCGGTGGCGCACAGACACACAGTTCAAAAAGTGGCGTTACACATTTTGCATGTGCCAACGAAGTAGAGTGTATTACTTATCTGAAGAGACTGCTCAGCTATATACCACAGAACTGCGAAGACGAAGCACCACGGTTCCCCTATACGATGGGTAACGAAAAGCGTCCTGCCCTCAATGACATCATTCCCGCTAACCCGAACCAACCGTATGACATGCGCGAAGTCATCAACGGAGTAGTAGATGACGGAAGCTTCTTTGAAGTACATAAGAACTTTGCCGAAAATATAGTGGTGGGCTTTGCGCGTATAGCAGGCCGCAGTATAGGTATAGTTGGAAATCAACCTGCATCCCTGGCGGGTGTACTCGACATCAATTCAAGTGTAAAGGGTGCGCGCTTCGTGCGATTCTGCGATTGCTTTAATATACCGTTGCTTGTGTTTGAAGATGTGCCGGGATTTTTACCGGGCACCGACCAGGAGTGGCACGGCATCATTACCAACGGAGCAAAATTACTCTTTGCATTTTCAGAAGCCACCGTGCCTCGTGTCACAGTTATCACACGCAAAGCATACGGTGGTGCCTATGATGTAATGAACTCCAAACACATTGGGGCAGATTTGAATTACGCATGGCCAACGGCTGAAATTGCTGTAATGGGAGCTAAAGGAGCTTCTGAAATAATTTTCAAGAAAGAAATTTCGGAAGCTGCAGATCCGGAAGCTAAACTTGCAGAAAAAGTTGAAGAGTATACACATAAATTTGCAAACCCGTATCGCGCGGCACACCGCGGCTATATTGATGAAGTAATATACCCGGATGAGACACGTGAGAAACTGATTCGTGCATTTTCTATGTTAGAGAATAAAGTTGCCCAGCTTCCAAAGAAAAAGCACGGCAACATTCCGCTCTGATAACGCACCAAGTATATATAGCTTCAGGTTAGAAAGTATTACGCAATACCGTTTAACCTGAAACAGAAGAATATTAACCCAAAGGAAAATGACTACCCGTAGAAAATTTATTCAGCTCTCGGCACTGGGCGCATCACTTTTGCCATTCGGAAAAAGTTTTGCCAAAGGCCGCGAAGGTCAGAAGCCAATCGTGCTTTCTACCTGGAACTTCGGACTTCAGGCCAATGTAGAAGCCTGGAAAGTGTTATCGTCTGGAGGAAGAGCGCTGGATGCTGTTGAAGCCGGTGCGCGTGTTCCCGAAGGTGATCCAAAAGAAACATCCGTAGGACTTGGCGGTTTACCCGATCGCGAAGGAAAAGTTACTCTCGATGCATGTATTATGGATGAACACGGGAACTGCGGATCAGTTGCTTTTCTTGAGCACATCGTTCACCCTATATCTGTTGCGCGTAAAGTAATGGAGAAAACACCACACGTAATGCTGGTAGGTGACGGTGCTTTGCAGTTTGCATTGGCCAACGGTTTCAAAAAAGAAAAACTGCTCACCAAAGAATCTGAGAAAGCCTGGAAAGAATGGTTAAAGAAAAGCGAATATAAACCCGTGGCTAACATCGAGAACCACGACACCATTGGCATCATTGCGTTGGATGCACAGGGAAATTTATCAGGCGCGTGTACTACCAGTGGTATGGCCTATAAAATGCGCGGTCGCGTTGGCGACTCTCCTATCATTGGTGCAGGACTATATGTTGATAATGAAATTGGTGCCGCTACATCTACCGGGGTTGGTGAAGAGGTTATACGCATTGTGGGTTGTCACCTGGTGGTGGAACTGATGCGCCAGGGAAATTCTCCGGCCGATGCATGTCGCCTAGCCGTTGAGCGCATTCTGAAAAAGAATCCGGAGAAAGCAAAACAGGTTCAGGTAGGATTTCTTGCCCTGAACAAGAATGGTGAGTATGGAGCATACTGCCTGCAAAAAGGATTTACCTATGCGGTGCACACCAATGGCGGTAATAAACTATACGATGGCGTAAGTCATTTCTAAGAGTGTATACAACGGTTGGGGTACCCGCCCGTTACGCTATAAAAGCAGAGAAGCCCGGATTGCTCCGGGCTTTCTCTTTTTCTCAACTTATCTATTTGAACAAACTAACTAGTAAACAACTTTAGTCAAGCTTGTAATAACAGCCGCTAAGCGTACGGCTTCGAATACACGTTCTTCTTTAGCTCCCAGTTCGATCAAGGATGCTTCGTGCGCTTTCACACACATCTCGCAACCATTTACAGCACTCACCGCCAGGCTCACGAGTTCAAAGAACTCTTTACCGGTAACAGGTCTTGCCATAATATTCATCTTGATACGCGCTGGTATCTCGTTATACTTTTCCTTGTTCAGGAAATGACGGAAACGATAGAACACATTGTTTGCACTCAGCAACGATGCACAGGCAACGGCTTCGGCAATCTCTTCCGCAGAAGCTCCTTCCTGGCGTGCATTGTCAGAGAAGAACGCGCGGAGAATTTTGCTGTTGGCATTAACTGCCAGCGCAACTCCCAGCAACGCGATTTCTTTCTTCGACAGATACTCGCTCTCGAAAGAATTCTTGAAGTTGATTTTCAGATCAGCCAGGTAGCGCGACTTGCCTTCTTCAAGCAGATCAAGCGCGTGTGTGCTATAGTCTTTCTCTAACTTTAAGAAATCAAGGAACTCTTGCGTGCTTTCTGAATATGTTGTTGTTGATGCCATCGTCAACCTACACTTTCAAAGTTTCTTTTCCTTTTTCCCAGTTGCAAGGACACAGCTCATCAGTTTGAAGCGCATCGAGTACACGAACAACTTCTTTCACGTTACGACCTACGTTCAGGTCATAAACACTTACCCAGCGAATTACGCCTTGTGGATCAACGATGAAAGTAGCGCGGTAAGCGATCTTCTCGTTAGGCTCCAATATACCAAGCTCTTCAGCAAGTGATTTAGAAGTATCAGCAAGCATCGGGAATTTCAGATCACGAAGATCATCGTGGTTTTTTCTCCACGCCAAGTGAACGAACTCAGAATCAGTAGAAGCACCGATCAGGTTTGCATTACGATCGCGGAACTCACCGTAGTTTTTGTTGAACTCAGCAATCTCCGTAGGACATACGAATGTGAAATCTTTTGGCCACCAGAAGATTACAGTCCAGCGACCTTCATCATTTACCAGATCTTCTGAGCTGATATCAAAAAATTCTTTTCCTTTTTCAAGTGATACAACAGCAGCCTTCTTAAACGCAGGGAATGGCTGACCAACAGAAATAATACCTTTACTCATAGTGATTTTTAATATAGTTTGTTTGTGAATGATGCAAAAATATATTTGTAAATGATATAAATCACATCAATAATACTTATTTACATATTATTAATATTTATTATATCGTTTTAACGATCTTTGCAAACGAATGAATCTCCAACAATTAGAGTATATAATAGCACTTGATATTCACCGAAATCACGTGAAGGCTGCAGAGCATTGTCATGTTACACAACCTACGTTGAGCATGATGGTAAAAAAACTGGAGGACGAACTTGATGTAAAGATCTTTCAGAAAAGTCAGCCGCTCAAGCCAACACCTTCCGGTGAAATCATCATCAGTCGCGCGCGACAAATTTTGCAGGAAGTAAAAAACCTCAAAGAATTTATTCGCACGGAGAAAGATTCCATCGAAGGAGAATTCAGACTTGGAGTCATCCCCACACTTGCTCCCTATTTGTTGCCAAGATTCCTCAATGATTTTCTACAGAAACATCCGGGCACATCATTCACGGTAATGGAACTGCAAAC
>CAMLLI010000212.1 GCA_946480685.1 uncultured Flammeovirgaceae bacterium
GTATTGGTTCCAACGAATGTAGAACAGGGGTATATGTTGGAAATATATACTGAAAAAGGAAAACGATATACCCTCGTTCCCCAATGATAAAATATACTTTGCTAAAACTATATATTATGTTTGTACGATTTCTAACGATTGTTTTTTTTGTTGCTTTTACTTCCGGATACGCACAGCAAAAGGAAGCGTGGAGTGTTTCATCTCCCGATAAAAAGATCAAGGTAACGGTTGCGCGTGCCGATGCCCGATTACATTATACCGTTATGTATGAGAATCAATCCGCGCTTGAGTCATCTCCCCTGGGAATTGTTCGTGATGACCAGCAATTCTCGGAGAATCTGAAATTCGTTTCCAAAACCGAAACTGGGATTGACGAGGCGTATACCCTTACCGTTGGCAAGCGACTTCAATGTCGCAACCATGCCCGCGAGCTTACGCTGATCTTTGAAAATGAAAAGAAAGAAAAAGTACAGATCATCTTCAGAGCCTACAATGATGGTATGGCTTATCGCTATCATTTCCCGGGTAATGATAAAACGATACATAAGATAATTCGTGAGGAATCTGGGTTTGCTATTCCGAAGACCGCAACAGCATGGATACAACCGTACGATATGAACGTGCGGAAGAAGCCTTGCTATGAAGCGTTCTATGAAAATGGTATACCGGTAGGAGGACAGTCTCCGAATCCGGCAGGCTGGGCTTTCCCTGCTTTGTTTAACGTTAATAAGCTTTGGATCCTTATCACAGAAGCTGCATTGGATGATCACTATCCCGGCACCCACCTTGAAGACAAGAATAACAACGCTATATATACCATTCGTTTCCCCGAGAAAGAAGAAGCAACCAGTGATGCTGATCCTGAGCCGGTATCAACCTTGCCGTGGACAACACCGTGGCGTGCTGCTGTTATAGGCAACGCACTGGCTACTGTACAGGAGACATCGCTGGTAACAAATCTTAATCCTCCTTCGGTTATAAAGGATGTTTCGTGGATCAAACCAGGCCGGTCGAGCTGGAGCTGGTGGTCTGCGGGAAGCACCACGCGTGATTTTGCTGTGCAGAAAGCCTATATAGATTTTACTGCTGACATGACGTGGGAGTATACCTTGATCGATGCCGGCTGGCCTGAGATGAAAGGCGGAAGTATGGAAGAACTGATACAGTATGCACGTTCAAAAAATGTCGGGATTGTACTGTGGTATCATTCGGGAATGGGACGTGAGAAAGATACACTGAGCTATGCAAACCTGATGGCATTTCCGGAGGCGCGCAGAAAGGAATTCCAAAAGTTACAACAATGGGGCGTGAAGGGAGTGAAGGTAGATTTCTTTGACAGCGACAAGCAGCCTGTTATTCAACGGTACTATGATATACTGCGCGATGCTGCTGAATATAAAATCATGGTAAATTTTCACGGCTCAACATTGCCACGCGGATGGGAGCGAACGTATCCTCACGTTGTCTCAATGGAATCGGTGAAGGGAGCGGAAGGCGCGGGCCGGCAAGAGTTTTGTGATCGTGCACCGGTGCACAATACCATTCTGCCTTTTACGCGGAATGTTGTAGGCTCGATGGATTATACACCCGTTACCTTTACCAACAAACGTGAAGCAAAACGCCAGACAACTGCTGCACAAGAGCTGGCACTTGCTATAGTGTTTGAGTCGGGTATATTTCACTTTGCTGATAATATGAAATCATACCAGGCCTTGCCAGATGAGCCTAAAGATTTTCTGCGGAAGGTCCCGTCTACATGGGATGAGACACGCTATATAGCAGGTATACCGGGTAAATATACCGTGGTGGCCCGCAAAAAGGGATCGACCTGGTATATAGCCGGAATCAACGGACAGGCTGGTGAACAGGAGGTTTCGCTGGAGCTTCCTTTCATTCCGAAAGACAAAAGCCTTCGTCTCATCACCGATGGTACCGAGTCCGACACCTTTGCAACGCAGACAGTAAAAACAAATGGTAACAAGCTTTTGATAAAGATCCCGGCAAGGGGAGGCTTTGTACTTTATTAAAGAATACTGTCAGTGATGAGATCAATCAATACTTCATTTATAGTCTAGTCCATCAAAAAAAAAACGTTATGAAGAATATAGGTATATATGTGCTTTGCATCTTGCTTAGTTCGGGCAGTGCAATCGCACAGTCGTCACAGGCAAACCTGGCAAACTGGCCGAAAGGTTCGTCTCCGGAAGAAGTAGGCAAACGCGTGGCAGACCGGTTCATAGCAACACCGCATCCTAATTTCGGTCGACCGACTCCGCCTAAAACCATTACGTATCCGGAAGTATGCGCATGGTATGGCGCACTTACTTTCGAGAAGGAAAGTAAAGACAAAAAATTAAAGGAAGCACTGATAAAACGCTTCGAGCCTTTCTTCAGTACAGAAGCATCGCTTGTTCCAATTCCTGACCACGTTGATTATACAGTATTCGGGTCTATACCGCTGGAACTATATATACAAACAAAAGAGCCAAAGTACCTGGACATGGGAAAGAATATAGCTGATAAGCAGTGGGGGCCTCCGGAAGGTCCGCGTGTAAAAGAAGAGTCGCATATATTTTACCGAATGGGACACACCTGGCAAACACGTTTATGGATTGATGATATGTTTATGATCACGGCTGTGCAGGCGCAGGCCTATCGTGCAACGGGCGATCAGAAATATATAGATCGTGCTGCCCGTGAGATGGTAATGTATCTCGATTCCCTGCAGCGTCCCAATGGTTTATTCTATCATGCACCGGATGTCCCATTCTTCTGGGGACGCGGTAACGGATGGATGGCTGCGGGTACAGCGGAGTTACTTCGTTCACTTCCTCAGAATAATCCGGATCGTCCGCGTATTATGGAGGGCTATAGAAAGATGATGGCTACACTGTTAAAATATCAGAACGCAGACGGTATGTGGCGGCAATTGATTGATGATGCTGAATCGTGGCCTGAAACTTCTTCCACGGGTATGTTTACGTTTGCCATGATTACGGGTGTAAAGAATGGATGGCTTGACAAGGAAGTATATGGTGCTGCTGCACGCAAAGGATGGCTTGCATTGATCACCTATATAGAACCGAATGGTGACATACGTGAAGTGTGTGAAGGAACGAACAAGAAGAACGATCGGCAATATTATCTTGATCGCAAACGGCTGACGGGTGATATGCATGGGCAGGCTCCGGTGCTTTGGTGTGCTACGGCGTTGATGAGGTAGCGGGGTGGGATTTTAAGATTACAAGATTTTAAGATTGAGGAGATTATTGATCGATATAGTATATATTAAAACTGATGCGTTATGAGAAAGAAGTTTTTGATTGTTTGGATGGTTTTGGTGTTAGTGCATGAAGGATATAGTCAACAGGTGGCGAAGGATGAGCGGATGGAGTGGTGGCGGGAGGCGCGGTTTGGTATGTTTATTCATTGGGGCGTATATGCGGTGCCGGCAGGTACGCATAATGGACAGCGGATTAATCGTATAGGGGAGTGGATCATGAACCGGGGAAAGATACCGGTGGCGGAATATCGAGCGTATGCAAGGCAGTTTAACCCGGTTAAGTATGATGCGGATGCGTGGGTACGCATGGCGAAAGATGCGGGCATGAAATATATAGTGATCACTTCGAAACATCATGATGGCTTTGCTTTGTTCGATTCAAAGGTAACTACGTGGGATATGGTGGATGCAACTCCCTATGGTAAAGATCTGATTAAACCCCTGGCAGAAGCTTGCCGCAAACATGGTATAAAATTAGGACTATATTATTCGCATGCACAGGATTGGGTAAATCCGGGTGGAGCTGCTGCACGAAAGAAAACATCTGAAGGTTGGGCGAATCCAGACAGTGCCCGCATTGATGCCTATACGGAAACACATAATGGTCACTGGGATCCGGCACAAACTACGAAGACCATGGAGGAGTATATAAATGATATAGCGGTTCCGCAGGTTAAAGAAATACTTACCCGGTATGGAGACATTGCTGTGCTTTGGTGGGATACGCCTACGGGCATGACGGATGAATTTGCAGAGAAGTTCAAGGCGTTACTTCCATTGCAACCGCGCATGATCACTAACGACAGGCTGAAGCGTCCTAATTATCCCGGTGATTTTAAGACTCCGGAACAACGTATACCGGACCTCAGTGAACTTGATGGTAAAGATTGGGAAACCTGTATGACAATGAACGGTACTTGGGGCTATAAAAGTTATGATGATAAATGGAAGAGTACCGAAACCCTGATTCGTAATTTACTGGATATAGCTTCGAAGGGCGGTAATTACTTGTTGAACGTTGGGCCAAAGGCAGATGGTGAATTTCCGGCAGAGAGTATAGAGCGGCTGAAAGCTATAGGAGCCTGGATGAAGGTAAACGGTGAAGCTATATATGGTACACAGGCATCACCATTGGCAGCCTTGTCATGGGGACGATGTACACGCAAGGAAGACAATGGAAATACAACCCTATATCTGTCGGTGTTCGATTGGCCAGCAGATGGTAAATTGATCGTGCCTGGATTTCATAATGAAGTTAATCGTGCGGTATTACTCGCATCTGGTAAAAAGCTCACGACAAGTATAGGTAAGGATCAGTTGGTTATAACATTACCTGCTCAGGCACCTGATACCATTGCTACGGTGATCAAGGTGGAAGTAAAAGGTATAGTCGAGAAAGTTCAGACTCCGCAAGTAAAGAAAGAGATGCAGGCTGGTGAAGTTCATTAGTAATCGTATATATTTGGGAAGTATAAATGTTATCTATGCTTCCCTCATGGTCACTTCGCAGCGCTTGTGTTGCTTCAGTCTTAGTCGCGGGTATATTTACCTGGTCGTGTAAAGACTCCGGTTCTCAGGCGGAACCTGGTTTGATACAATATGTAGACCCACTGGTAGGTACCGCTGCCAGCACAACAGAAAGTGCACGTAAGCATAGTGAGGCGGGCTCGGAATTGAAGGGACAGACTTTTCCTGCGGTTGGCGTTCCCCATGGCATGACGCATTGGACACCGCAGACGCGAGCCACCGAAAATAAATGTATAGCACCCTATTATTATCGTGATAGTTTATTTCAGGGCTTTCGCGGAAGTCACTGGCTGAGCGGTTCCTGTACACAGGACTATGGCAGTGTTACAATCATGCCAGTAACCGGTTCCCTCACAACCGATGCTGTACAGCGTGCGTCTTCGTTTACGCATTCACGCGAAACATCGCGCCCGGATTATTACTCGGTATACCTCGATAAGTATAAAATCAATGCAGAAGTTACCGCTATATCGCGTGCTGCGATTATGCGCTTTACTCCGGATGCAACTGGTGAAATGTATATTGTCATTGAACCTAACAGCGATGAAGGAAAAGGTTTCCTGGAGATACATGCAGAGAAGAATGAGATCGTAGGTTACAATCCTGCACACCGTATATACCAGGGGTGGGGCGAACCGGCCGGCTTCAGCGGATATTTTGTAATTCAATTGGACACGGAGATCGAAGCGTTCGGTACGTGGCGTGGTGATAGCGTACAGAACAATCGTACATCAGCAAAAGGAAATAAAAGTAGTGTCGGTGCTTTCGTGAAAGTGCGCTCGGTGAGTAATAAACCTGTGCAGGTGAGAGTCGGTACATCGTTTACCGGTATAGAAGGTGCACGTAAAAATTTGGCAGCGGCTATAGCAGATTGGAATTTTGATGACGTGCAGAAATCATCGGCTGCGCAATGGAACAAGGCATTGGGGAAAATTGAAATTGAGACACCAAGTCAGGAAGATAAAAAACTATTTTATACCGCGCTATATCATGCGGAATTACTGCCTCGTGTATTTAACGATGAAGACGGATCGTATCCGGAGTTTGGCGGAAGCGGAAAAATCGCTACAGTAAAAGGACAGGATTACTATGATGACTTTTCGATGTGGGACACGTATCGTGCGGTGCACCCGTTGTTGACACTGATTGAACCGGAGGCCTCCGAACACATGGTAAAATCATTGTTGCTGAAAGCTGATCAGGGTGGATGGCTTCCTATATTTCCCTGCTGGAATAATTATACCGCAGCGATGATTGGCGATCATGGTATCGCGATGATTGGTGATGCATTGATGAAAGGTATAGCGCCAACGGAAGTAGAGCGTGCCTATACCATTATGCGCAAGAATGCATTTGAACCCAACGCTGATACAGCGAGCTATAAAGATGGCAAAGGCAGACGTGCACTGGCATCATATCTGCAATATGGATATATACCACTGGAAGATTCCGTATGGGACTCTTTCCATAAACGTGAACAGGTATCCCGCACACTGGAATACGCGTATGACGATTTTGTATTGTCTCAAGTAGCCAAGAAGCTCGGTCGAGAGGACGATTACCGGAAGCTTACCGAGCGTGCTGCAAACTATAAAAATGTGATTGATCCTGCTACCGGTTACGCCCGCGGTCGCTATGCGAATGGAAAATGGATTGAGCCGTTTAATCCGTTTGCTGCGCGTACACCCTATATCACCGAAGGCACTCCGGCCCAATATACCTGGTATGTGCCACAGGACGTTAAAGGGTTGATCGCGATAGAAGGAGGGAACGCTCGATTTATAGCGAAGCTCGATACGTTGTTTGATCAGCGGTATTACTGGCATGGCAATGAACCGGGCCATCAAACTGTATACTTATATAATCATGCAGGTGCTCCGTGGAGAACACAAAGCAGAATTCCCGGCATCATTCGGGAAGAGTATAGTATAGGACCGGGGGGATTAAGTGGCAATGAAGACGGAGGACAAATGTCGGCATGGCTTGTGTTTAGCATGATGGGACTTTATCCTACATGTCCCGGTGTGCCTTATTATGATATAGGCACTCCGATGTTCGATGAGATTACTATTCATACCGGCTTTGAAGCGTTTACAATAAAGGCAGAAAACCGGAATGAAGTGAATCACTATATACAATCTGCGACTTTGAATGGTAAGCCTTTTAACAGAGCGTACCTGCTGCACGAAGAAATCAGTAAGGGCGGAACACTGGTTTTAACCATGGGTCTTAAACCCAATAAATCCTGGGGATTAGCCGTTGCAGATATTCCGTATTGATTGAGACAGCAC
>CAMLLI010000213.1 GCA_946480685.1 uncultured Flammeovirgaceae bacterium
ACGGTCATAATTTTATTGTTGGCTTGAGCGAACATCTCCGTAACCTGCTGGTATCGCAAGATGCGCGCACGGTACAACTGATGGAAGTTCCTGACAGCGTTAAAAAGAAATATGTACAGCAGGCTCAGGCTTGCCCGCCTTCGTTGCTGTTGACGTGGCTTAACATTGCCAACCAGTGTGATATCAATTACAAGGGAAGCAAGAATCAGCGTCTCTCGGTAGAGCTGGCGTTGATGAAGATGGCACACGTGGGTAGCGTATTGAAGGCCGATCAACTTGCATTAAACGGACTTGCTGAGGCAGGCTTAAAAAAAAAATTAGTGTAGAGTCTGAAGGAGAGGCTGAGCAGGCGGAGGAAACAACGCCTGAAGTGTCTGCACCGACAGTTGCATCAACAACAGTTCCGCCGGTAACAACTCCTCCGGTAACAAGTTCGTCAACACCATCCATTCCATCAAAGCCCGCAGTTGAAACACCTTCGGAAAATATACCGGAGACACCGGCAGGCCTTTCGATGAAGCCGAACTTTGCTGAGAAATCAAAATTCAAGGATGCTCCTAAAACAACGGTTAAGCTAACCGATCTTTTAAAGGTTGAACCTAAAAAAGAACAGACCGCTGCACAGGTTAAAGTTGAGCAGGATGAACCGTTTACTCCGGAGAAACTGCGTGCTGTATGGGAAGAGTTTGCAGAGTCGCGTAAAAAGTTTCAGGCCGAGTATCACTTGCTGACACAGCCGTATGATCTTAAAGACAATGTAGTAACAGTACATCTTCACAACACCGTGCAGGAGATGATGCTGAACGGCCTGCGTATAGAGCTCTCTACATTTGTTCGTGATAAATTGAAGAATAATTCCATTCAGATCTTTGGTGAAATGCGTATCATTGAAGACACGCGGAAAGTAATGTATACACCCCGCGAGAAATTTGAATACCTGATGGAAAAGAATCCGGCTCTCAAAGAATTGAAAGACCGCCTCGGACTCGACACGGATTATTAGCCCTGCCGGGAATCAATCAGTATATATTTACTTGCTGTTCTTCTGGAAGAAATCTTCATACGTAAGTACATCTCTGCTCTGAAGTTTACTCTTGAGTATACCCAGATGGAGCAACAATGCCAGTGCCGTCAGTAAAAAGATAACGAGATACCCTGTACTCAGAAATATATAGTTATAGTTGAATGCGGTGTTATACGCCAGTATATCATATCCGAAGATAATAACACCGGTAAGTATACTGCCCATCAGGAACCACGAGCCAACGTGTTCGGCAAGCAATGCGCGAACAATAAGATAGCCGCCGTACAGAATAACAACTCCCGCCACCGCCAGGTATAGCGACAGCCACTGCGAAAACATGACCACCGGTGTTAATAAAGTATAAATAACAAACAGTGCATTCAGGATTACAATGATATAGGTAAGTGCTGCATGGCTTAACCGGTCAAGCAGGTGGTGCAGGAAAAGTATAGCCCACATCACGGCAAAATATAGCGTCAGGTATTCGGTCTTGACAAGAAACTGCCAATCGATATCGGGGAAGAATACAACTACCGGGTACAGGTTTGAGAATAAACATCGTATGGCCCACGTAAGACTGAGCATCGCGAAATATAGAATTACTCTTTTCTTTTTGGTGAAAAATATAGTCAGGAATATTATCCCGGCAAGGAAGAGAATGATTGCTTCAATAACATTGATCGTTACTTCTCTTGAAAGATGTTTCGCTATACCTTCCGCAGAACCCAGCAGGATAGGAGCTTTACTTCCGCCTTTATGATGATGAAAGTTAGCGATCTGCAAAACGACCACGAGTGTATCTTCAGCATGTGGAAATGTAACGGTTTGGTGTACCCACTTTGGCTGCGTTGTTTCCATCGTATTTCCAACTACACCGGTAGACGCCACCTTCATTCCATTTACCCAAAGTATATAACTGTTATATAGCTGCGGAATTTCGAGTCCTAATTTTTGAACAGAGTCTGGTAATAATACCTTCAGTACGTATGTGCCATACTCAATGCGCTGTTTGTCTTCCGAGCCTTCGTTCCAGATAGCGGGAAAAAATTGTGTTATGCCGCGAAGTGTATCCACTTGCTCAGGTAACAACAATTGTCCTTCATGAAAAGTCCAATATCCTGAAAGCGGTAAACGTTTTTGAAAATTCCAGTGACGTGCGTCCAGTATCCCAGACTCAGCACGAAAGGATTGCGATACACCGATCTTTACAAGACCGATAACGAGTACCAACGCAAAGGCAACACGATTAGCCCACACCATATATGTGTACAGACAGATTTAGTAAATAATAAATAAAGTGGAGCAACAAAAGACCGGAATTGGTCCTCTGCATACGTTGGTTTAATCAAAGCAAATGTATCTAAAGAATCTCTACGATTCTTTAAAATCCGGATAAATAATTATCGTGCAGCGTAGTGAGGTTCCGCCTGATAATTATACGTTTAAACGCTAAATGTATATGAAAAATTTCAGTGTGCTGTCAGAAAATTATAGGCTTCACGTTCAGCTTATAAAACGAGTTCTGTATACAACCGCGTCAACATTTCGGAAGCATCACGACACAAGCCAGGATGTACTTTTGAAGTTTGCACAATAGTACTGCGTGTGGCGGTAAGCCAACGGAAACGTTCGGCCAAGGCTAATTTTCCGATCGGGCCTCCCTGCGGACCTCCGGCACAGATGCGTTCAAATGAACGGATATATTCTTTCAACTCATCAAGATCAAGCGTGTTGCAAAAAGCCTGGATGCGTTCTTCGTTGAGTGTTATAGCGGTCTGTAAAAACTTTTGCTTCGAACAAAGCAGAATAACACCCACGTTGAGAAACTCTTCGCGCTCAACCCGGGGCACTACCCGGATAACAGCATATTCAAATAAGTGATTCTCTTGCATACTGTGCTTCTTTAACAAAAAAATCAGAGTTGGTAATTCTTGTCTCCAGGAATTTGATATAGGCTTCGCGATGCTGATCAATACTTTCGAAAGCAGGTTCATCGCCAAGCCACTCGTCCGGTATCAATGAGACAATTGCCTGGATACGTTCGGATGTAAGTATAGCACGAAATGCTTCATCAACCGTTGCAAGTTCTGATGCCTGTGCGAGGAGTACATGATCTTTAATATTCGGAAAAGATCGCTGCGGTTTGTCCCAGTCATTCCAGGCGTGATGGAAATATAGCGCAGCACCATGATCGATCAGCCACAATTCTTTATGCCACCAAAGCATGTTGGTGTTGCGTGCTGTGCGGTCTACATTCAATAAAAAACTATCAAGCCACACGATCTGCGAAGCAAGCAAAGGATCAACTTTTGTTACCAGCGGATCAAATGAAATTGAGCCTGATAAATAATGCAATGCAAGGTTGAGTCCTACACTGGCCTTTAGCAGATCCTGTATTTCTTCATCACCTTCAATGCGACCGAAAGCACTGTCGAGATGAGCAAATACAATTTCAGGAACTCTCAGCCCGAGTGCCCGTGCAATTTCACCACCGATCAGTTCAGCGATCAGCGCCTTGCGACCTTGTCCTGCACCGCGAAACTTCAGTACATATAAGAACTGATCGTCTGCTTCAGCAATAGCCGGCATGGATCCTCCTTCACGCAGCGGAGTAACGTAACGTGTTACGTTTACAGATCGGAGTTGAGGAATACTATGCGTCATACAAAAATGAGGTTCGAAAATAAGTATAAATCATGGTCGCTGGTAGCCTTCGTGGTAATATATATAGTTGTCCGGCTATATATAGTTTGGAGTCATCAGCCAATGGCTTGGAACAACCGTTCAACATCCTGTTCATCATTATACAGGTGTGGGGCTACGCGCATCTTTTCTCCACGGAAGCTCACATATACTTTGTGATCGGCAACGCGTTTGCTCAGCGTCTGTATCTGCTCAAACGGAAAAGATATACCGATCAGGTGACTCGCACGCATCGAACGGGCAGGAACGCCAAGTCCTTTTGCGCGTGCTTTTTCTTCTATGCTGGTCGTTAACGAGGCCAGTGTCTCCTGTATATTTTCAACACCCCACTCCAGAATTTGCGTGAGTGCTGCAATGGCCATGGCTATATTATTGAAGTTGGGAAACTCGCCCGCGTCAAATCTTCGTGCACCGGTTTTATATTCATCCTGGTAATCGACCAGGCGTGTAAAGTTTTCACTCTCTTTTTTATTGAGCCACGAATGTTCAAGCGGCTTACCGGATTGACAATATTCCGGTGCAGCATATAGATAGGCCAGTCCGTAAGGTCCCATTAACCATTTATACCCGACTGTAACGAGGAAGTCAGGTTGTATCTTTTGAATGTTTAGCGGATACGCTCCCAGCGACTGGCTTGCATCAATAACAAGTTTAGCATTCACAGCTTTGGTACGCTTGCTGATAACTTCGAGATCAATGAGGCTGCCATCCGTCCAGTGACAATTCGGTATAGCAACAAGTCCGGTATCTATACTGATGTGCTGAAGAATGGCGTCCGTCCACGATTCATCATCGCGTTTCGTTACCGTAATGATTTGTGATTTTGTTTCGCGTGCCAGCTCACGCCACGCATATACATTGGATGGATACTGCTGATCGAGCAGCACAATGTTCTGGTCTGAACGGAGCGCTATATTTCTGGCAGCTGTTGCCATGCCGTAACTCACAGAGGGTATCAGCGCAATACACTCTTTATTGGCTTGTATGATCTGAGCGAAAAGATTTCGCAGTGTTTCTCCGGGAGTAAACCAGTCATCAATAACAATCTTCCAGGGATGAGAGCGTTTTTGCAAGGCTTCCATGCCGGCTTCATGCGCGCGTTTCAACAGCAGTGACATATAAGCACAGTTCAGAAAGGTGATGCCTGATGGTATGCTGAATAATGATTTCTGATTCGGTATAATCATGATTGTGTGAACGCTTGGGCTATTTCATCAAAGCTAATCATAGTTACTAACGAATCATAACCACCTGTTTAAAAGTGTACGGAAGGTTAAATCAGCTGAAATGCCGCGTGAGATTTTTTTTGAAGTCTATATATACTGTTAAAGCACAACAGTATATTTTCAGGAATGGCGTGCGCTGATCCAATTCAGTTTTGAAAATAGTCTCTGTAGAAAAACAGAGAAGCTGTTGGCTGTTGTCTTCGGTTTCCCGGAACGATTGAATGCTTCGCCTGTTAATCGAGGATCGCTCAATCCGGCCATCGTATACAAAGATGTCTTTCGTACAAGGTTATCGCGAGTTGTCATGGATATTCGTGTTTAATTGAAAGCGTATGCCGTGCTACACTTCTTTTGTTTTGAATTCTGATGCAAGTTTACACCAACAAATAACAACCGGACGGTTTATGTAATGAATACTGCATTTGAGATTTCTGCAATCCGTTTAAATGGTATATGACTGCAAACGTATGTGTGGCTTTATCTATAGCACATGCATATTTACAACGTACTGCATAGGCAACAATGCTACTGCCGGGTAAGTGTATCGAGTGTTTTTAGTAACGTTGGGATTCGATAGGGGCCGTGCATGGAACGTATATAGTCACACGCTGTCTCAAGCGGTATACCGAGTGTTGTAATGTACAGTGGCCGTTGACTATCGCCACGGTATACTTCACCTTTGTGAATAGTATTGTTCGCGAAATTTGTCTTGGCTACACCGATCACCGGGATTTTCCTGTTCAATGCTTCATATAGGTGTCCGCCCAGGCCATGCTTGCCTGTATCATCCAGCACAACATATCCATCTATGATGATCGACTCGATATTTTGCAGATCTGTCTTCTTCAGAATACTCAGAATGCACGGAAGCTCGCGCTTGTAGAAAGCACCGGGTTGATATTCTTCTACACGGTCAAGTACTTCCGTTAATACATCGGCAGGTTGTTCGTCTGTCCAATGACGGAAGCGAATACAAACCGTCTTTGCTGTGTTATTTTGATAATACGTATCGAGCGCCAATATCATCTTTACCTGCTCATCTTTTTTTACGAAGTATATATACGTGAAGTGAGATCGTTTACCGATCGATTTTCATTTTTTACAAATTTACTTCACTTTTGTTCTTTGCCGGTAACAAACATAACGAATCCTATGCAAGTAAATCCTGTTTTCCCGTATGCAGCCATCGCAGGCCAATCTGAGTTTAAACTGGCTATAGAATTACTGATGGTTGATACAAGTATAGGCGGTATACTGGTGCTGGGCGATAAAGGCACAGGCAAAACAACCACGGTACGTTCACTCAGTCAATTGATGCATGCGATCGATCCGCATTTTAATTTTATAAATCTCCCGGTAGGTGCATCCGAAGATCGGGTGCTTGGCTCGGTTGACCTGGAAATACTTATTAATGAGAAGCGACAGGTGTTGAAGAAAGGATTGCTGGCACAGGCGAACCACGGTATACTATATATTGATGAAGTAAATCTTCTGAATGATTACCTGACGGATATACTACTGGATGCGGCCGCTTCCGGTGGCTATTACCTGGAGCGCGAAGGACTATCGATGTGGCAAGACAGCAAGTTCTGTCTCATCGGAACCATGAACCCGGAGGAAGGAGAACTTCGTCCGCAATTGCTCGATCGTTTTGGTTTATGTGTTGAAGTGAGAACGCCACAGGATATAGCCATTCGGAAAATAATAACACAGCGCAGAATTGATTTTGATCTGGATGCCCAGGTGATGCTTGATAAATGGAAGAACGATCAGCAGCAGATACAGCAACGCTTGCTGCGAGCACGTAACCGGCTGCATGCTGTCGAAATTCCGGAAGCTGTGATCGGGCATGCATCTGCTGTCAGCGTGCAACATCACACCGAGGGACTTCGTGCTGATATACTCCTGGTAAAAGCAGCCCGCGCGTATGCTGCGTTGCAAGGCGATGCTTACGTAACTACTGCGCATGTTGATACCGTTGCACCTTTCGTCTTAAGGCATCGTTCGAAGACATCATCGGATAATAATAATACCGGTGGAAAGAACTCCAATAGTAACAACGGAGGCGGAGCT
>CAMLLI010000214.1 GCA_946480685.1 uncultured Flammeovirgaceae bacterium
CACCGGTATATTTTTTTGTTGACATTGATACCCAACATGCACCGCAGCCGTTTGTGCTATATTTTCCACAAGTCCGGGTTCTGCAAAGTATCCTTCACTTACAAATACATTATCAGGCTCTATTGCGAGTTGTGTCACAGCATGCTCATCGCTTACTTCCACCAGGTTGTGGATCATCACAATCGGTTCGCGCTGCGGGATATAGTTTGTAATGTTGGATTTGGTTGCAAGCATGATGTTTACTTTTCTGACGTTACATGTGCGGTATGGCCGACTCTTATTTTCCCCAAAAGTTATAATAATTAAACCACTGTATCGGGTATAGAAATACTTTTTGCTCGAGCTCCGCGACAAATGCCGTCATCAGTTTATCCGTAAACTCCTGTTTGGGCTCGTCATCCTTGCGTTCATAAAGGTCGCTACCAAAAAAATGATAATGTGTAGGCGATTCCTTAAAGGCAAATACGATAGACACCGGTACTTTGAAACCTGCAGCAAGTTGAAACGGCCCCAGCGGAAACAACGCTTTGTCTCCGAGAAAATCCAATGCAAGTGTTTTATTGCCTTCGAGAAAACGATCGGCATGCAGACAGATCAATTCATTGCGTTGCAACGCCTGGCCTATTGCATATACGTGCGAGATGTCGTTCTTGATAACGATCACGTTGAAGTTATGACCACCGGTAACTTCCTGCAGGTATTGTTTGATGCGTTCATGTTCGCCATCAAACATCACTACGTTAACACGCGTATTCAGACGTTTTAACAAATGACCGGCTGCCTCCCAATTGCCAACGTGGCCACTGAGTAATATACCGCCACGGCCACCTTTTACGATGTCGCGGAGATTTTCTTCACCATCAAAATTATAGGTAAACTTATTATCGATGCCGGCCATTACAATGACCTTGTCCAGTAACGTCTGACCAAAAACGTAATAGTTACTATATATCTTCAGCAGCGAGGAAAGCTTTCCGTACTTGAGTCGCTTTCTGAAGTAGGCATAGATATGCTTTGATGAACTCCAGGAGACCAGAAAATAATAACCGGCAACAAACCGTAGTAAAAAGTACGCGGGTTTCACTCCCATGTACTTTATTACATAGACAAATATCCTATAACCTAGTTTGTTACCTTTCGATTTACCTTGCCATCGCGGCATAGGCTCATGAAGTTACTTTCTCTCCTACGCGGTTCGTCACGTAGTCATAGAAGTTCTGAAAAGTAACAATGTTCACGAAGTCTTCCGGCTTTACTTTAAAACCGAAGTTACTTTCAATTACCACCACCAGGTCAATGTAGTCGAGGCTATCCAGCTCAAGCGTTTCGCGCAGGTTGGCTTCCGGAACAATTTTGCCGGCCTCTACCTCAAATTCTTCTACTAAAAACCCATTGATTTTTTCAATGATTGCTGTTTGATTCATCGCTATTGCTTCCACTTTTTAACAATTAAGGTCGAGTTTGTTCCTCCGAATCCGAAAGAATTAGACAAAAATACGTCAATATTTTTATTCTGGGCCTTCGTGATAATATTCAGGCGCTCAGAGTCTTCGTCAGGAGTTTCGAAATTGATATTCGGTGCCATGAACGAATTTTGCATCATCAGCAACGAGTATACAATTTCACTCGCACCAGCCATCCAACATTCGTGGCCAGTCATTGATTTGGTTGAACTCACCGGTGTATTTACATCACCAAACACATCGAATATAGCTTTCGCTTCGCTTGCATCTCCAGCCGGTGTAGAGGTTGCATGTGCGTTGATATAGTCTATCTCAGAAGCCTTCAAACCGGAATCCTTCATCGCGATGCGAAGTGATCGGGACGGCCCCTGAACGGTTGGGTTGGAGATGTGCTCACCATTGGATGAGAAACCATAACCAATTACCTCTCCTAATATTTTAGCACCTCTTCGCTGAGCAGACTCCAGGCTTTCGAGGATAACGGTTGCCGCACCTCCGCTGGGTACCAAACCATCGCGGTTCTTATCAAATGGTCTTGATGCTGCAGTCGGATTATTCTCGCGGATCGAGAATGCACTCAACGCATCAAAGTTTCCCATCGAATATTTATTAGTCTCTTGCGCTCCGCCACAGATGATGCAGTCCTGCATGCCGTTCTTGATAAACATGGCAGCGAGCCCTATAGAATGCGAACCACTGGCACAGGCAGCACTCACGGTAAAGTTTATACCCTTTAACCGGAAGATCGTGGCCAGGTTCATGTTTACCGTTGAGTTCAGTGACTGAAATACTGAACCTGATCCGATAAGCATTGTATCTTTTTTCTCGCGGATAATATCTGTTGCTTCGATAACCGGCTGGGCAGAACTGTCGTTACCGAAAATAATTCCGATCTCGTGCCGGTCGATATAGTCCTGATCAAGACCTGCGTTCTTCAATGCTTCTGTTGTAGACATGAAAGCATATTCACCTTGCTCCGGTAACATGATGCGCGCACGTCTGTCGAGCACACCCTTCAGAGAAGGTTTTTCTACTTTACCGGTAAGCCCCGAACGATACCCCATTTCCTTCCTGGCAGGATCCAGCCATATACCAGATTTACCATCATAAAGTGATTGCGTTACTTCCGCCAGGTCTTTGCCGATGCAGGAATAGATACCGATGCCCGTAATAACAACTCTATTCATAGAGAGGTCAAGGTTTTTTTAAATGTTTACCTTCCCGGCCAGGGGTAGGTAATGTTTTATTTTGGCAAAAATAATTTTTTTAATTCTGATTGCCACCATTAACCCATGTAGTGCTACAAAGATTAGCAGTGATGTACCTTTTTAGAGAATTATCTACGAATAAAGGCCTCCGTTGATGGAGAGTACTGTACCCGTGATATAGGATGCTTTAGGTGATGCCAGAAATACAATTGCTTCAGCTACTTCTTCCGGTTCACCAAAGCGTTGCATCGGTATAAGTGCTTTCAGTTCCTGCTCATTCAGATCCTGCGTCATATCGGTACGAATAAAACCAGGTGCAACAGCGTTAACAGTTATGTTTCTGCGGGCAACTTCCTGCGCCAATGCTTTGGTAGCACCGATCACACCGGCTTTCGCTGCAGAGTAATTTACCTGACCCGGCATACCTTTTATACCGGATAGTGAAACCACATTTACAATTCTGCCATAACGCTTTTTCAACATGCTGTTTACAACCAGTCGCGTTACATAGAAGAAGCCATCAAGGCTCGACCCCAACACACCATCCCACTGCTCATCGGTCATCCACATCAGCAATGTGTCCTGACGTATACCAGCATTGTTTACCAGGATTTCGATCGGCTTGTCAGCATTCTTTTCCATCCATCCACCCAACGCAGTGGCTACCTCTTCTTTATTCGAAACATCAAACTTCAACAGTTCACCGGTAACATTTTTTTCCTGCACGAGCTTCTGCGTGTTCAATGCTTCTGCTTCGTTGCTCTTGTAGTTGATGAGTATATTATATCCTTGTTCGGCAAGTTTAATGGCAATGGAACGACCAATGCCACGTGAACCTCCTGTAACGAGTGCGTATTTCATTTAACAGTTTTTATAGTGGATGTGTGGGACAATATTTAGTTCAACGGAAACGTAGCGCCAAGATTTACCAGGTACTTGCGTATCGTCTGTATATCGTTATACCGTGGTTTATCTTCGAGCACCGGTCCTACCAGCGCGCGGAACTCATCATATACTTTGGTAGTAAATGACGAAAGGCGTGTATGACATTTCAGGAAATCGATAGCCTGCACTACAGCAAAGAGCTGAATGGTAAGCACATCAAAACTGTTGTCGATTACGCGTTTGGTCATCAGTGCAGCGTTACATCCCATACTAACAATATCCTGGTTGTCATTGTTATTGGAAATGCTGTGGAGATACATCGGGAACGATAACGTCTGGTTCTCGGCCGTTGTAGATGTTGCCATGAACTGCATACCCTGCAAGCCGAAGTTCAAACCGAGTGTGCCAAGGTTGATGAACGGAGGAAGTTTCTGATTGAGTTTATCGTTGAGCAGGTAATTCAACTGGCGCTCCGAAAGCATGGTAAGCTTCGTGATAACGATCTTCAGTTTATCCATAGCCAGCGAAACATAGTCACCGTGGAAGTTACCACCGTGGTATACCATTTCGCGTTCGTGATCGATCACCGGGTTATCGTTAGCCGAGTTCACTTCATCTTCCAGCACGCGCTGTACTTCAACCAACGTATCGTATACCGGTCCGAGGATCTGCGGCACACAACGCAGTGAGTAGTACTCCTGCACTTTGTCAGTAAATACAGCCTCTACAATCTTTCTATGGTATAAATGTTCCGGACGTTTACGAATCAATTTACTGTCGGCCAGCACGGTACGGATACCGGCCGCAATCTTTGTTTGTCCGTTGTGAAGTTTTACGTGGTTGAGTTCTTCCGAGAAGTGATCGTCAAACGACTTCATCAATTCGTTGGTGATCGCGGAAAGAATAGTAGCACATGAAAGCAGACGCTTCGCCTGAATAATGTTAACCATACCGACACCGGTCATGGCGGAAGTTCCGTTCATAAGACCGAGCCCTTCACGCAAGTAAATGTCCAATGGCTTGAGACCGTTTTCAGAATATACTTCCTTTGCCGGACGAAGTTTACCGTCCACCAATACTTCCCCTTCGCCTATCAGGTTGAGCGCCAGGTGTGCTAACTGCACGAGGTCACCGCTGGCACCTACACCACCGCGTTCGAAAATACACGCACTGATTTTTTTGTTGAGCAAGTCACGAATCAATTCCGCTGTCTCAACGTGTACACCCGAAACACCCTGCATCAGGCTGTTCAGTCGGGCGAGCATGGTAGCACGTGAAAGTTCTTCTGTGAAGGGTTGACCCGAGCCTGCACTGTGGCTTCGGATAAGATTAAACTGAAGCTGACGCTGGTCCTCTTCACTGATTTTATATTGAGCCATCGGTCCAAAGCCGGTATTGATACCGTAAATGACTTTGTTCTGCGCGTAAGACTGCAGAAAGTCAAAGTTCACTACTACTTTTTCGCGGGCCGTGTTGTCCAATTCTACTTTATCATTCTGATAAAGTAATTTTTCGAAATCGTCAACAGACAATTTTCTGTTCCCAACAGTGATCATACTAACTAAGATTTAGGCAAAAGTTGCGCAAAATAACAAAACTGAAAGCAATATTCCCATTTGGTGTATTGTTCTGGTAGCTTTTTGTTAAGTCTATCCTCCAAAAAGTGACACTTTATCGGACGTATCTTTAGCCAGTAAATGAATAATAGTATTTTGAAGCCCTCATGGTGAAGTACCCGATCACAATTGTCTTTTTGTTCGTTGTAAGTTTAACAGCAGCCCAACCAAAAATCGGGCTGACGCTGAGTGGCGGTGGCGCAAAAGGTCTCGCGCATATTGGTATACTCGAAGCTATTGACAGCGCGGGACTTAAGGTTGATTATCTCACTGGCACCAGTATGGGCAGCATCATCGGTGCCTTGTATGCTGCCGGCTATTCCGGTAAAGAGATTGAGAAGATTGCACGCGCTATGGATTGGGGAGTTCTTTTCTCAGGCAAGCCTTCCATCAGTAATGTCAACATTGACGAGAAGAATGAGTTTGGCAATTATGCGATCGAGATACCGTTCGAAAATGGAAAGTTCAAGATCGCTTCCGGAATTATTGAAGGTCAGGAGATCTGGCTGAAGTTTCAGGAACTGTTGCTTCCGGTATACGATGTCAAAGACTTTTCAAAATTTCCGATACCGTTCAAATGTGTTGCTACGGATGTAGGTACCGGTAAAGCTGTACTGCTCGACCAGGGCGAACTAGTTACCGCGATACGATCGAGCATGGCTATACCTTCCGTGTTTACGGCCATTGATTACAACGGCACCAAACTGGTAGATGGTGGTGTAGTACGAAACTTCCCGGTGCGCGATGCCAAAGCGATGGGTGCAGATATACTCATCGGTGTAAATCTTTCGCAAGGGCTTCGGCCGGCTAAAGAATTGAACAGTGCTATAGATATACTATACCAAATCGGCTTCTACAAAGACGCTGACGACTTTGAACGCGAACGCAAACTCTGTGATATACTCATTGAACCTGATCTGAAAGATTTTACGGCCGCCAGTTTCAATAGTGCCGATAGTATTATTGAACGTGGTAAAGATACAGGCAACAAATTTTACCCGGTGTTCAAACGACTGGCAGACTCCCTTCGTCAGATATACCCCAAGTATAAAGTGACCGCCAAACGTTTACCAGCCATCAAAAAGATAACGGTAGATGACATGAAGGTTGAAGGGCTTCACCACACCACCAAGACATCGTTCATAAACCGTCTGCATCTTGAAAAAGGAAAAGCGTATGATGGTGTTGAAGTGGCTGATGCCATTCGCAGAGTATACGGTTCACAAAACTACAGGCGTATAGCCTATGAGTGGCAACCCACCAGCCCCGGCAAAGCCAATCTCAAATTCAATGTGATTGAGCAGCCTCTCACCTATTTCAAGGTCGGTATACATTACCATACGTTTAGTAACGTAGCACTCATTGCAGCCGTAACATCCAAGAACCTGTTGTTCGATCGATCGAAGACAACGGTCAAGGCAAACATCAGCGAGAACTTTCGTTTTCTCATCGAGCACAATCAAACCTTCGGTGAATCAGAGAATAACAACCTGATACTTTCCATGTATCACGAGCGTTTTCGGTTTCCGATCTATGCTGATTTTGAACAGACACATATATACCGCAGCCGCTATGCCGACTTTGACGCGCGCCTTCAGCATACATTCGGGTTCAGTCAGGCGATTGGTATAGGAGCATCGCTGGAGTATTTTAAAATCAAACCGAAGATGCGTGCCGATGTAGCCGCAGAAGCCAGCAACAGTTACCTGACAAACTATATATACTATCAACTCAATACACTCAACAAGCGAAACTTCTCCACACGCGGCTGGAATGTTAAAGGCCAACTGGGATGGGTATATGCGCAGGAACCGCGAAGCATCGCTTTCGAAACCGACTCCCTTACACAGT
>CAMLLI010000215.1 GCA_946480685.1 uncultured Flammeovirgaceae bacterium
TGCTTTAGGTTCCGGCAGAGAAATATTTTTACGTTGTTTTCATAGGGCATACAATATGTGCAGGAGGACACGGCAACTTGCTCACAACTTTCAAAATCATCGCGATGATCTTCGAGTTTGCCACCCAGGATAATCATGACTTCACCGGTATAGTTACGCGGTCCCCAGATCCAGTAGTTATTATGAGAACCGATCGATGGAGGAAGTCCATACTGCTTGCCATAGAAATCTATTGCGCCACATCGTCCGTAATTGTTGGAATATATAGCGCACTTGCTTTTTTCGGCTTCGGTAAGTCCGTTATACACCTTGGCTACATCGCGCGCTTTTTCTTCCCAGCCAAACATATCAGCATAAAATTGGGGCAACTCCGAAAGTTCTTTATTCTCGCTCGATGTTGGCTCCATCCCGAAAGCCTTGCTATATACTATATATTGCTGAACCGGCAACACGGGTATCACCAAAGGCATAAGTATACCGGCTGTGATAATGAGCAAAGCCGGATAAATATACCGAAGCCATGCTACTGCCGGTGACGTTAATTTCTGCTCGAAGAAAATTCCAGCTGCAGCAAATAAACACGCATAGGCCGGAGCCAGGTATTCACCTTTACTCGTTGGGTTTATGACGAGAATGACCAGTGCCGTTATATATATCCAGCCGACTATCCGATAAGGTTTTAAAAAATTGTAGAAGAACAGTGCCAGTAAACCTGCGATCCAGATCGGAGTGCTTAATGGATTAAGAAATAAAAATTGATCAGCTATAAAATCCAGCCGGTTTCTTCCTGAATACTTTTGAGTTGATGCATTGTGTATAAACTCCAGGTGCGCCTGATCATGATTTATATTCCACAATATATAGGGCAGAAATAACAGTACAGCAAGTATACCTGCCGCATAGGGCCACCGTGTTGCAAGCCACTTCGGGTTTGTCAACAGGATGCCTGCAAAAATACCGGCCCCCAGAAACAGTACACTGATCTTGTTGAGCAGTCCTATTCCTAACACGAGTCCTAATACAATCCAGTAACTTTGCTTTTGTGTGTTAATGATCTTTACAATACAATAAATGGCCCATGACCACACAAAGATGTCAATGGAATTCATGGAGTATATACCCGACATCGCCAAATGAATCGGAGACAATAACACAGCCAGACAAGCGAGAAAAACTGCGAAGAGTTTTCCACCCATCTCTTTTACAAGCAGACCTGTAAGAATAATGGTACCGCCATGCGCCAGGGCAGGCAACAAACGGATTGCCACCAAACTATCTCCAAAAATCACACGACTGAGCTTGAGAAGATATAACGAGAACGGTGGCTGATCTACATAGCCCCACGCCAGGTGTTCGCTGCAGGCAATATAATAAAGTTCATCTCTGAAAAATCCGTAGGCACCACTCAGGTTAACAATACAGTGTAGCAGTACGGTGACGAACGCTAAACCACCTATTAATTTTTTTTCAGAACGGGTAAAGTTTACAGTGCTCATGAGTTAAAAGTTAAGTCTCAAATATCACAAGAACTAATGCTGTTCAGGTTAAAACCGATAAACTGGACGACCGACTTTATAAAAACGCACTAATGACTGCTCGAAACGTTATTCCGTTGCATGGAAGCCGATGTTCGAAGGTAAATTTCTGCCACCGCGAGGTTCGGCACCCAACTCAGCCACGCAAGTGTGGCATAAGCCTGTGGCACACTCAGGTTATACGAATACGATGAAATGAAAATGTAAATACGCAACGTGATCGCTGCGAAAGTAAGGGCATAGCTCCTCCACATCCACTGACGGTGCGCAGTAATATCTCTTTTGCGAATCCGGTCGAACGCCAGGGCTGTAAACAAAAACCACAAACTTCCCTGCAGTAAAAAACTGGTTAACACCCAAGGACCGCGGTCTACAAACAAACTCATAACAATACCACCCGGAGCCGCAAAGAACAAGATACCCATAACGTAGATATACCCGCCTACGCGATGAAGTTTACGGAAACGCTGTATCGACTTGGGATGGAGCTGAAAAAATCCCAGTACGAGGATTATACCACCAATCAGCACGTGTGAATAGTAAGCCGGCAGATACCACCCTGTGGCTACTGCTTGTTGCTTGAGACGAAGAAAACCATACTGAGGATCGAAGTTACTATAGGTAAGCGCATTCGCGGCCAATGCAAGTGCCAGCAGCACCACGATGCCGAGAAATATATTTCTGCACAACGTGATGGCCAGGCGCATTAAACCGGTTTACTTTTCAGCATGTCAATCATTCTGTTCAGGAAGTCCAGGTTATGACGGTCCTCGTCACTAAGCTGCTCCTGGAAGTCTTCAACCTTGTCGTACTGCGGTCTGTACCAGTTATAGTATTTAAAGCGTTCCTGCGTAGTGGCATCTGCAAAACGGAAACCGTAATCCGCTAAAATTTCGTCACGCATATAGGTTATAGTTGCCAGCGACAAGAAGTTGGATTCACGCTCACCTTCCTCTGTCCATACCTTGAATTTGCCTGAAAGATATGTGCTGTCCAATTTAACAAACTGCGACTGCGGGAAACTGCGATGCGAAGTATATGAATTTACCGAAAGATCTTCGCTCATTGAAAAATACGTATATACCGGAATGTTGTACTCATCAAACTCGCTTCCCTCCGGACTATCCTGATCGCATTTTAGTTCCAGTAATGAATCGTTCAACTTGCGGAATACAATCTCACCGCTGGTATAAAAACTACTCACCGCCAATGTATCCTGTTTTCCATCAACAAGTGTAAGACGGTTATAGGTATAAAACTCTTCGCGTCCATCAATATAGCGCTCCGTAATAGTGGTAATTACAGCATTAATCTTATCTGTAACAGATTGAAGCAACGTTCCCTGAGTCTCAACATAATCGGTCCAGCCGTTAAGGGGAACAGGTGTAGTAGATATACCGCCTACAATTTCGCGGAACACTCCTGTTGCTACCAGGTACGATGGTGGCATTATTATACCATAGCCTGCACCCTGTTGATTGGGAATTTCACAGAATGTACGGGAGTCACTTTTGAGTTTTAGATTCTTCGGAAGGAACTCAAAGTTCTTCACCCAGCGTGCTGAGTTTTCAGAAGGGAAACCTTCGTGATATTGATATGTACGATCGATCCAGCCATATATACTGTCTTGCTTCACCAGTGCGAAGGAATTATCCTGCGTGTAAGGAATGATCATATCATAAGCGGTGGGTATAACAAGTTGACGTGTCTCAAGATTAAAATAACCAGCTTTGCCTTCTTTCTTTATTTCCACCATGCCGGGCACTTCGAATGACAACGTCCCGATTAATTCATACTCCACCGGTATAATTACTTCACCAGCTTCGTCTACCAATCCCATCGTATAACTTGATGACTTTGGATTATCGTCATAGAAGTAATTGGTCCAGTTGCCGTTCACTACATAGTAATAATTCTTCTTTTCATGTGTGGCAAACCATATCACCGAATCATAACGTTGCTGAAGTTCTGCTGCACGGGTATATATCTGCTCACGTTTTTTCAATTCACGAATACGATCTACGCTCCACTCTAAATTACCACGAATGCTCGCAAAAGATTTGTAGAATTCTTCGCCTTCAAGTTTTGTAATAACAAATGAATCTTTTCCAGGCTTCAGCCAAAAGGTAACAGACGTTTCTTCATGGAAATCTTCTTCAATATTCTGAGGCGCAAACGTAACGGGGATGACTACTTTTATACCGGTTTCTTCTTTTGATATCTGCGGCTCGCTGTACAAAGCCGTGCAAAGAATAAACTCGTGCTCTTTGTTCTGCAAAATTTTAACAACAGAGAGAATGGATTCTTTGGATTGTTTCGCATCAAACAGATCTAAAATTGCTTCGTCCGATTGACTCAATGTATTCTGAAACGTAGTGAGAAATGCTACGATCTCTTTTTCGGGATCTTCTTTCTTTAGAATGCTGCAAGCAGCAGTAAAGAGTATTATTCCGAAAGCAATTTTAATGATGAGATAGCGTGAAAACATACAGGATAAGAGGTTAGTAGCGTGCAAGGTACAAAAGTCGAATAAACTTTTCACGTGGTGTTTGTAGCCAAGCTGTGAACGGGTGGCAGCCAGAGCGTTGAGATAAAAGCCCGGATGGTAAACCGGCCCGAATCTGTGTCAAAAATCTACTGTCAATAAAGACATCCCACCTATTGAAGGGAATATAGAAGAGCTATTTACGAAAGATGAATAGAACAGAAGAGGCGAACCTGTCTATGTACAGATTCGCCCCTGGTATTTTCATTGGCTACCAAATATGAAGTTATGTATTATGCAGGTTCACCGTAAACACCGGACGGCCTACTTCTTTCACCACTCTGTCTGAAAAATGATGGGAGAATAATCTAAATCCGCTACCGCTATTTTTTAGAACTGTTATCAATCCAGCGCTTACTTGTCGTGCAAAATCGATTATTCGTTCTGCAGGATCATTGCCTTCGAGAATAGTAACCGAATAATTCTCCAGGTTCGCGATGCGCGCCATCTGATTGAAGTATTCTGATTCTATAACTTTATTGTCTGACGAAGTATCGTGAACGTGTACCAAATGTATATGTGAGTCGAAATATTTCGCCAACAGTCGAAGGGTCTCCAAGCCACGAGCACTTTCGTTGCCTGAAATAATATCAACTGCTGCTACAATATTTGAAAATTGTTCGATGCGGAAACCATCGCGAACGGAGATCACCGGACAAGACGAAACCATAATCGCCTGCTCTGTATGATTTCCGGTGAAGAGTTCAGTTATATTTTCCTCACCCGATGTACCCATCACGATGAGATCTATATTTTCATTTTTCAGATATTCGTCAATACCTGACTTAAAATCATCATCTACAATAGAAGAAGCAATCATAACATTTCCTATACTATAGCGCGCTGCAAGGTCTTCCATTTTTTGCTTGGTAGCATGCAACAGCTGTACCGTATATAGGTTGGCTTCTTCATCTACTTTCAGATTTATATCACCGGTAGCAGAAAAACTTTCTCCAATCGGGTGCCGGGTAAAATTTACCAGGCTGATAACAGCATCGGAGCGTTTCGCGATCTCCACCGCGAGCTTCAAGCCAAGCTCTGCAATAGGAGACAGATCAGTTGGAACAAGAATTTTTTTCATAAGCTTTGTTTTTAAATGTGGCTTCAGACACTGCTATCATTGGAGTGTGCATGCGTGTGATCTATTTTAACCTTTACGACAGAAATATACTCTGCCGTAAAAGACCTATATCTGAAAGAATATTTTCATCACTTTAAAACACATAAATGAAATATTATAGGATAGCAGTGGCAGATATAATTTAGCTCTCTTTTCAGCTATAGTATTCTCTCCTTCTTTGGATGCTATCATATTAAAATCGTCACTGCGTTCCATAACACTTGCGCATTAATTTCTACAGATTATTTTAACAGTTGCAGGAAGGTCGGTTGAGGTTCACTAATGCTTTTATAATAGGCATCGAGTATAAACGAAACAATAGTTCGCTTGTCCAGATCGTCTTCCATCACAGAATGCGTTAGCATGCCGTCTTTATAAAGTGAGTAGTGACGCTGGCCTGAAGTCAGGCGGGTCACCTTAAAATCGTAGGGCTGGCCCTTATAGTATACTTTGTTCATAGTGGTAATCATTGGTTAATGGATGCCTGAAAAATTTGATGCCAACCCTCAAATTTTCTTTTATGGACTTTTTTCAGCAGTCGGGGCGTGAACTTTTCATCAGGCAATCCTCAAAAAACAACAAGTTGCGTAATGTATCCCGTGCAATACTTTACGGGTTTCTCGGCTAGAATTTCCGGATGGGGTCCCGCTGGTACAAATTGATTTCTACATTGTCGCAAATGCCCGGCATCTTAGTCCGCATTAACCGAGTTACGATATAAACTGTACGCTAATGGCTGGTAAAGGGTCCACTGTATCTTATTTGACAATAGTTGATGCTGCATAATTGCCGTAGGAACACGCTAAATCTTCAGACATGCCCTGTCATCTGCAACGCAAATGTCTTATCTTCATGCAGACACCTATCCCGACCCTACTCCTATGCAAGATGATGATAAACTTATCTTCAGCAAGCTCTGTAAAATATCTCCTGTAAGCATTGAAGTCGTAGATGTTCAAAACAGAGAACTTATCTGTACCAGTGAATGGACATCACAGCATTTGGGATATACTGAAGAAGAGTTTTTTACATTGAGCAGAAATCTCTTTGAAAAGATTGTTCATCCGGACGACCGGACGATTCAGTTGGATACATTTGAATCACTATTCAACGAGCCGGAAGCTCCGTTCAAAGAATGTACGATACGCGTGTTGCGCAAAGATAATATCTATCAATATATACAACTACGAATTGCGGTTTTAAGAGTAGACGAACACAACAAACCGAAGACTGTACTCACGATGGCATCGGACGTTGGCGAGATCATGAACTTGCGCGAGAAGATCGAGTTACAACTCGACAAACTGGACATCATATCATACAAAAACAGTCATGAACTGCGCGGGCCGGTCGCTACCATTCTCGGACTGATTCAACTGATAGAGCACGATCATTTCGATGGAAGTTTCTCAAAAGAAATCATTACCTGCCTCAAACGAACCGTAATTAAACTGGACGAGGTAATTCATGAAATCAATCAACACTCAGTTGATAGCTAATAGCCAAATCTCACAGACTGATATATACCTATATATTTAACAGTCTCTTTCGGTGACTTTAACATCATCTGTGCGTCTTAATGAATACGGAACCAGGAGATGCATATACCGCGAAACCTTCTCTTATTAACGATTACCGTGGTCATCAGTATGATGATGGCCTCCTGCAGTAATCTTCGCGTTGTTCATCACGCTCCCTTCTCCGCACAAAGCACGTACTGCGCTCCGTCAACGAGTTACTCATATGACAATATGTATATACCGGTCACCAATGTTGATTCGTTGGTACAGCACAATACTAAAATCAAAAGTA